>JAHDHF010000121.1 GCA_020631455.1 Saprospiraceae bacterium | reverse complement strand
CTACAAGCGGTACAAACATCAGTTACGCTTGGACAACAAGTGGTGGCGGTAATATTGTAAGTGGAGGTTCAACGTCGAGTCCAGTTGTAGATGCAGCAGGAACGTATACGCTCACAGTTACAAATACAGACAACGGTTGTCAATCAACTTCGAGTGCAGTTGTAGTACTCGATGCAAGTTTGCCAACGGCGAGTATAGCTTTACCAGATACAATTACATGTACGACGACGAGCATTACGCTTGACGGTTCAGGTTCTGCGAGCGGCACGAACATCAGTTACGCTTGGGCTGTGAGTGGCGGTGGTAATATTGTTAGTGGCGGAACAACTACAAGTCCAGTAGTTGATGCTACTGGCACATATACCTTGACAGTAACAAATACTGATAATGGTTGCCAATCGACAGTAAGTACTACTGTTGTGCAGGATGCAAGTCTACCAGTAGCGACTATTGCTTTACCAAGTTCACTGACGTGTACTACGACAAGCATTACGCTCGATGCATCAGCATCTACAAGTGGCACGAATATCAGCTACTCATGGGCTGCGAGTGGCGGCGGTAACATTGTAAGTGGTGGTACGACGACAAGTCCTGTCGTTGATGCTACTGGCACATATACCTTGACAGTAACAAATACTGATAATGGCTGTACAGCAACGGCAAGCGAAACTGTAGGAATCGATACTGTTGCACCAACAGTATTCATTGCTTCTGCTGATACATTAACATGCACGACGACAAGTGTCAATCTAGATGGCAATGGATCAAGTACTGGAGCGAATATCAGCTACGCATGGACTGCAAGTGGCGGAGGAAATATCGTCAGTGGTAGCACGACATTGAATCCAGTAGTCAATGCAGCAGGAACGTATACGCTCACAGTTACAAATACTGCTAACGGCTGTACATCCACAGCGAGTGAATTAGTCGTTCAAAATGTTACAGTACCAGTAGCAAGTATCGCTTTACCTGATACAATTACATGTACGACGACAAGCATTACACTTGATGGTTCAGGTTCTGCTAGCGGTACAAATATTAGCTACTCATGGGGTGCAAGTGGTGGTGGCAATATCGTCAGTGGTGCTACAACGTCGAGTCCAACAGTAGATGCGGCAGGTACGTATACTTTGACAGTAACAAATACAGACAACGGTTGTGAAACAACTGCGAATGCAGTAGTTGTTCAAGATGCTGGTTTACCTGTAGCTGTAGTTGCTATTCCAGCTTCACTTACATGTACGACGACGAGTCTGACATTAGATGGAAGCGGATCGAGTACTGGAGCAAATATCACGTACACATGGACAACTGTTGGTGGAAATATCGTGAGCGGCGGCACAACTCTAAATCCAACGGTTGATGCGACTGGATCATATACATTAACGGTTACAAATACAAGCACCGGATGTCAGGCATCAGCAAGTCAAACTGTAGGAATTGATACAATATCTCCTTCAGCTGTGATTGCTACTCCTGGTAATATCACATGTGCCAACCCAACTCAAACACTGAATGCGAATGGTTCGAGCACAGGTGCAAACTTCACTTACAATTGGATTGCTACAGGTGGCGGTAATATTGTCAGTGGTGGTACGACATTGAGTCCAGTAGTCGATGCAGCAGGTACATATACATTGACAGTTACAAATACTGCCAACGGCTGTACATCTACAGCTTCAACTGTGGTGTCAGTGTCAGCGAGCAATATCGCGATCTCTGCCACGGCTACTGACGTTTCATGCTTTGGAGCATCTGATGGTACAATAGCAGCATCAGTGACAAATGCTTCAGGTGCATTTACAATCACGTGGACAAATACTGCACAAACTGGAGACGCACTCACAGGACTTACTGCAAATACCTATGTCGGTACTGTCGTTGATGTCAATGGGTGTACAGCGACCACAAGTGTGACTGTTGGTTCGCCAGCTGCACTTTCTGCGAGTGTAACTGCGCAGTTAAACCCATCATGTAACGGTGACAACAACGGATCGATCACAGTCCAGGGATCGGGCGGTACAGCGCCGTACACATATTCTATTGTCAGTGCAGGTCAAGTCAATACCACTGGTATTTTCAACGGTCTAGGAGCGGGCAATTACTCAATAGAGATTACAGATGCCAATGGATGTACAATGCCAAATATCAATGTTTCTCTGACTGAGCCACTCGCACTTGCGGCCAATCTCACGACGACCAATATCCAATGCTTTGGAGAATCGTCAGGAACAGCATCTGTAGCAGTCAGTGGCGGTACAGCACCATATACATATACATGGGGCGGAGTAGCAGCAGGGAATACTGGTGCCAATGCTACGGGGCTTCCAGCAGGAGCACTTGACGTAACTATTACTGATGCCAACGGATGTACAATTCCGACAGTCAGCGATGTCATCACACAGCCATCACAAGGCATGACTGCTACAAGCAGTACAACAGATGCTTCGTGCTTTGGTACAGCGGATGGTTCTGCTACGATCAATGTATCTGGCGGTACAGCACCATACAGCTATAACTGGGGCACAGGAACAGCCAATGACCCGACATTGAGCAATGTTACGGCTGGACAATACGTTGTCTTCGTCACAGATGCCAATGGTTGCTTCTTGCTTGATACACTCATTATCGAGCAGCCAGATCAGCTCATCGCCAATGCGACACCGCAAGCAGCGACATGTTTTGGCGAAGCGAATGGTACGATCACGATCGATACAACTTATGGCGGCACTGCACCGTATACATACACACTCGATGGTATCGGTAGCCAGAATACTCCGCAGTTCATCGGTCTAGAATCTGGCAATTACGACCTTACAGTCAGTGATGCAGCAGGATGCTCTGTGAGTTTTACACAAATCTTTGTGCCTCAGCCATTGCCGATCGTGATTAATGTGACAGCAAGCGTGACGATTCAGCTCGGCGATAGTATCCAGCTCGATATGAACTCCAATACCCCGACAGGCACTATCGTCTGGGATCTCGTACCAGGCTTGAGTTGCTACGATTGTCAGCAGCCATGGGCAAGCCCGACCGAGACAACAACGTATACAGTCACCGTCATGAATGACGACGGCTGTATGGAGTCAGCGACAGTAATAGTCAACGTCACCAAAGATCGTAATGTTTATATTCCGAATGCCTTCAGCCCGAATGGCGATGGCAACAACGATGTACACATGATCTTCGCCAATACAGGCGTCACCAATATCAAGTCATTCTCAATTTGGGACCGTTGGGGCGAGCAAGTCTACCATGCCAACAATTTCCTCCCGAATGATCCACAATTCGGTTGGGATGGAATGTTTAGAGGCAAGATGATGAATCCAGCAGTTTTTGTTTGGTACGCCGAAATCGAATTCTCTGACGGCGAAGTCATCCTGTACAAAGGAGATGTCACCCTGATGCGATAATGAATCATCACCCCTGATTCTTCTACTCCCGAGTAAGTTCTGCTTACTTGGGAGTTTTTTTATGGGCCATCCGCGCCGCGCTTCACTTGGCGCGGTCGCTATGCTCCGTGGCTCGCTATTCGCTCGGCTGCTGCGCTCCGCTTGCATCCGCTCACTGCGTTCGCGCCACTTCGCAGCGCTTGTCCAACATTCCCCCGCTGGCTGGGGAGACTGCTGCCATGCGGCAGCAGTGGGGGTGGATCGGTTGAGGGATAGAAGGTGTTGTTTGAACTCCGAGTGACTGCAAGGAACTCGGAGAGAGTGCCGTATAGCCCGACCGCGCCAGAGGCGCGGGCAGCCCCAAATTCATCATCAAGAATCCCATTTTTGTCAGAAGCAAGCAGCCAGAATGGCGGAGTATGGCGATTGGGATAAAAATTGATACATTGAGGTCAATTCCATTCAGAAAAAACCGAATCAGATGTTTGATCGCAAAGAATTTATGAATTACGCCGTAAAGCATCACGGCATGAGCAGCATGCACCTCGAAAAGTATGCTGAGCAAACAGGTGCTGTCGCACCAAATATCACAGGCTTTACACCCAACGTCATCGAAGAGCGCAAAATGAATATCGTCGGGATCGATGTCTTTAGCCGCTTAATGATGGATCGCATTATCTTCATGGGCGTCCCGATTAATGATTATGTTGCCAATGTCGTGCAGGCTCAGCTGCTCTTCTTAGAGAGCACAGACCCAAAGCGTGATGTCCAGATTTTTGTCAATAGCCCAGGCGGATCGGTCATCGCTGGTCTTGGTATCTACGACACGATGCAGTACATCCAGCCTGATGTCGCCACGATCTGTACTGGTCTTGCAGCAAGTATGGGCGCCGTGCTCTTAGCAGCTGGTGAGAAAGGCAAGCGGACATGTCTGCCGCATAGCCGCGTGATGATCCACCAGCCACTCGGTGGTATGCAAGGGCAAGTCTCTGATATGGAGATCAGCTACAAGCTCATCAAACAGATGCAGCGTGAGCTGTATGACATTCTTGCGACGCGAACAGGTCAGCCATACGAAAAGATCGAAGTCGATTGCGATCGCGACAATTGGATGAAAGCTATCGAAGCCAAAGAATATGGCTTGATCGACGAAATCTTGGAGCGCCCAGGTAGCGGCCTCGTTGATGCTGTCAAAGAATAATCAGCATCACACAAACGTCGAAACGCTGCGCCTGCACATCTGATGTGTGGGCGTTGCGCTTTTGTGACACCGATCAGCAGACAAAATCATACATTTGTATTGCAGTCAGAACAAGACTCAACCCTCTCCAATGGCAAAAACACGTGAAAAACAATACTGCTCATTTTGCGAGCGCGAAAAAAATGATGTCCTGCTGTTGATCAGCGGCACAAATGGATTCATCTGCGATCGCTGTGCTACGCAAGCCTATGAGCTCATCCAAGATGAGATCGGCGGTAATGAGCGCGAGCTGCCGGCAAATGAATCAATCAATACCGACAAGCTGCTGCCGAAAAGCATCAAAGAGTTTCTTGATGATTTTATCATCGGTCAAGATGAAGCGAAGAAAGTCATCGCCGTAGCCGTCTACAATCACTACAAGCGACTCGTCTCTTATCAAGCATCTGATGATCCGACCGAGATTGAAAAAAGCAACATTCTGCTCGTCGGACCGACGGGCACAGGCAAGACGCTCATCGCCAAAACTATTGCGCGTTTGCTCAATTTGCCGTTTGCCATTGTCGATGCGACAGTTTTTACTGAGAGTGGCTATGTCGGCGAAGATGTCGAAAGCATCCTAACGCGCCTGCTCCAAGCAAGTAATTATGACTTTGAAGCTGCCGAGCGCGGCATCATCTACATTGACGAGATCGATAAGATTGCTCGCAAGTCTGATAATCCATCGATCACGCGCGATGTATCTGGCGAAGGTGTGCAGCAAGCCCTCCTCAAAATGCTCGAAGGCACAACGGTACACGTACCACCACAAGGCGGCCGCAAGCATCCTGAGCAAAAACTCATCTCTGTCGATACATCCAACATTCTCTTCATCTGTGGAGGCGCATTTGATGGCATAGACAAAGTGATTTCGCGTCGCCTCAATCAGCAAGTCATTGGTTTTGGTCGCACCAATACAAGTGGCACCGAGCCCGAAGATGTACTGCCATTCATCAGCCATATGGATGTGCGCCGCTTTGGATTGATTCCTGAGCTGCTCGGGCGTATGCCTGTGCTGAGCTATCTCAAACCGCTCGATCTCGACGCGCTCCGTCGCATCCTCGTCGAGCCAAATAACGCGCTCATCAAGCAGTACAAAAAGCTCTTCGCGATGGAGGGAATAAACTTTGAGGTGACTGACGATGCACTCGACTTCATCGCTGAAAAAGCACTCGACTACAAGCTCGGCGCACGCGGACTCCGCTCGATCTGTGAGGCGATCATGCTCGACCTCATGTTTGAATCTCCAAGCAAACAAGAAAAAGACGATGTCATCTTGACACGCGAATATTGCGAAAGCAAACTCACTGGCGAGGCTGCTCGCCGTCTGCGTGTTGCTTCATAGAATTTTTGAATATAATTTGGGGCTGCCCCTTCAATTAAAAGTCTCCTCGTATTTTTCTAGGAGACTTTTAATTTTTTGGGGTCGGGCTATCCTCCTAAGAATTTGGGATGCGCAGTACGGTAGTCGAGCTTTTTTTGCTTGTATATTGACTTTGTCACCCCGCATTTATTGCGGGGTCTTTATGCTAACAGGGAGCAAAAAGATGCCGCAACGGAGTGAGGCATGACAAATATTAAAAGCAAAAAAATCCGCTTCGCTCGCCATCATTTTATTCGGCTCACTCGCGCTGCTCCTATCCCTCAGCCATTTTATTTCTCCTTGCGTTTCTTTTTTTTACTTTTTTTCTTCTTACGCTTTTTTGAATCATTATTTCCCTTATCAAAACCAAGTTCCCTTTTCATAGCACGAAATGATAAAGTGACGTCAAAGTAAAATTTATGTTCTTCCCCTTTTTCATCTTCGGCAGTCAACACATCAATTGGTACACCATTGTGATGTATTAGCTCTTGCATTTTCACGTTCATACCAAGCTCACCCATGATTAGATACTCATGACGAACAGTGCTTACAATGAATGGCTCATCAAGGCTGCTCCCTTCTCCAGATAAAAATGGAACGCTGAGCATATCAACAAAACGATCATTATAAAATCGAGATTGCAGTGTATCTCCTAGATAGTAATGACTTAAAGAAGCAAGGTAATACGCCTCTACAGATGCCGGATCACGATTTATTTCTTGAAGGGATTTTTCAAGAGCATTTTGATATTCCTTTTCTTCAATGTGATTATAAATTTCACTCGAGATTAACTGACCTGCTAATCCGCTAAAATTTTCTTGATATGCACTGACATAATATACATAAATGCAATTTCTAAAATCAATAGAATCTTCCACATTTCTAACTTGTTCTGAAAGAACTGAATATCGCTCAGGGTTTTCTATATCAAGAATGCGAAAGCTGTCAAGTGGGAAATCGTACGGTCGCGATTGCGCTTGGGCATTTAAAATAAAAAATCCAATTAATGTTAGAAGTGAGAGTATCGTCTTTTTCATAATAATAGAATTATATGTAGCTAATTAACGCTCAATGATATGAAGAAATTATCCAACTAATGACAAATCAAATGGACAAGCGCTGCGAAGTGGTGCGACTGTAAGGAGCAGACTCAGCTTGCTGAGGCCGAGCGAATAGCGAGCCACGAAGCACAGCGACCGCCACGAGCGAAGCGAGTGGGGGATGGCCCCAAAAATTAAATTTATTCTTTGGAAGCGACTGCTTCTTGGGGTGTTTCTGTTTTGACTTGCGCTGCGCAATTTGGACAAACGCCATAAAAGATCAATCTGTGGTGATCGATATTCCAGTTAAGAATATCGCCGACGGTGTGATTGATCTCGCCGATGCGCGGATCACAAAACTCGGCGACGGTGCCGCACTCGGTGCAGATAAGATGGTCATGCTGGCGTGAGCCGTAACATTTTTCGAAGAGGGCGTGATTCTGACCAAACTGGTGCTTCATCACGAGATTGC
>JAHDHF010000120.1:5638-7528 GCA_020631455.1 Saprospiraceae bacterium | reverse complement strand
ACTTCTTTGGAGCGCGTCTCAATAAATTGAGCTGACACAAGTGCTTCTTCAGTAGCGCGAAGCTCAAGCCAACCAATCGGTGTATGAAAATAGGATATGTGCTGCGGCTCGATCAAAATGGCATATTCATACCAGGCGGCAAGATGCTGCTCATCATGCTGCTTGTTTCTTCGGCTGCGCGTGCTTCGACTGCTTGGAGCGCTTGATTAAGCCCGACGACGAGAAGGTCTTCGAGTTCTTCGGCATCGCGAGTGAGTAGATCTGGATCGATCGATACATTGACAACTTGTTTGTTGCCATTGATTTCAATTTTGAGCTTGCCGCCTTCGAGTGCGGTTGTCTCTGTGATGGTTTCAAGCTTTGCTTTGAGCTGATTTTGAAGTTCTTCGAGCTGACCAAACATGTCTTTGTATTTTCTCTAACAAATTGTTCTGATTGAACTGTACAAAATTGCAGATGTTTGTAGATATAAACGAACATTCTTGTGGTAAAGACGCAACAACTTACATTTCGCTATCCAAATGGCACGAAGCTGCAGTTTCCAGACATGGAATTGCATGGTGGCGACCACGCACTTATCCTCGGCGAGAGCGGCGTCGGCAAAACGACGCTCCTCCAATTAATCTCTGGATTGCGGCAGCCAACATCGGGCAAAATCGAAGTCAAATCAACAGACTTAACGACTTTGTCTAAAGGACGATTGGACACTTTACGTGGTCGGCAAATCGGCATTGTGTTTCAAACGCCGCATTTTATTCAATCTGTTTCAGCTATCAAAAATGTGCTGGCTGCTGCTTGGCTCGCCGGCAAAAAGCAAAAGACTGAGCGTGCGCAAAACCTTTTGGACAAACTCGGCATCGGCGACAAGGCAGATAAATTGCCTCAGCAGCTCAGCCAGGGCGAACAACAACGTCTCAGTATCGCTCGTGCTCTGTATAATAAGCCTTCGCTGATTCTAGCAGATGAGCCGACGTCTGCGCTTGACGACAGCTCGGCTGCTGATGTTGTGGCATTGCTCAAGCAAGAAGCGCAAGACATCAATGCGGTCTTGCTCATCATCACACACGACAATCGATTGAAGCCGCACTTTGATCAAACTATCACTCTCGATAAAGCAGTAGTACAAGTATGAATATCCTCTCACTCGCCTATCGAAACATCGTCTCGCGACCGCTTGCCGCTTTGCTGAGTATTTTGCTCTTTGCGTTTGGAGCTGGATTGATTGTATTTATCTATCAGTTTAATACACAAGCCAATGAGCAGCTGGAGCGCAACCTCGCCAATATTGATCTTGTCGTCGGAGCAAAAGGCAGTCCGCTCCAGCTCGTGCTCTCGAGTATGTATCACATCGACAATCCAACAGGAAATCTCTCAGCCAAGGATCGAAAAATTGTCAATAAACATCCACGCATTGCGCCAATCATCGGCCGCAAGATTCCCTTGAATCTCGGCGATGGGTATCAAGGTTTGCGAATCGTCGGCACAAGGCCTGAGCTCCAAGATGTCTACGGAGCAACGCTCGCCGAAGGACGACAATTTGAGCATCCGCTCGAAGTCGTGGTCGGTGCAACGGCGGCTCGTCTTGGCGATCTTGAACTGGGCAGCACGTTTTTTAGTACGCACGGACTCGTAGAAGATGTAGACGAAACAGACTTTGCTGTCCATGATGAACATGAGTTCAAAGTTGTCGGCATCTTGAATAAAACAGGAACAGTGATCGACCAGCTGCTTTTAACGCCGCTCGAAAGTACTTGGCTTGTACACTCAAGTCACGACCATGACGATCACGATGGACATGACCATGGCAGTCATGACCATTCAGCTGCACAAGATTCGATAAATCAACATAACGACCACGATCATCATGACCACGGGCATGATCATGCTCAC
>JAHDHF010000120.1:0-5538 GCA_020631455.1 Saprospiraceae bacterium | reverse complement strand
CACGAGTCGCATGCGACATTTGATGGCGATCCTGAAGAGCAAGAAATAACGGCTTATCTCGTCAATTACAAGCACAAGACTGGCTACCAAAGTCTGCTCCTCGCACGCTTCATCAACGAAAACACGAATATGATGGCAGCGAGTCCTGTCTGGGAGCTCAACAAAATCTATGATATGCTCGGCTTTGGCGAGAAGATTTTGCAAGGACTTTCATTCCTAGTCGTTTTGGTTTCTGCTTTGAGTGTATTTGTTGCTTTGTTTGGATCATTACGTGCGCGCAGGTACGAGCTTGCGCTGATGCGCTCGATGGGTGCAGGCCGCTTCAAAGTCTTTGGGCTCATCATTCTCGAAGGATTGTTTATTGCAATTCTTGGCACGCTACTCGGCATTTTGCTTGCGCATGGAGCGCTTTGGCTGCTGAGTGGCTATATCGAGTCAGAGTACAAATACTTGATTAATCCACTTCGATTTGATCTCTTCGAGCTTGTTGTATTTACTGGTGGATTATTGATTGGTTTATTCGCAGCGCTTCTGCCTGCCATCTCCGCCTCGCTTACTGACATTGCTGATACGCTGACTCGTGGTTAGTCGGCACAATGCTTGCCTATCTTTACAACATGAATCGTATTCTCACACTTGCCTTATTCATTTTTGCAACGATTGCTGTTGCTCCAGATCTCTCTGCGCAAATCGTACCGCAAGATCAAAATGAAAATCTCTGGAAAACGCTTGGTAAAATTTCATTCATCAAAGAATATGACGAACTGCTCGGTACCGAAGTTGATGCTCCAGTATTTGGTGATGCAGTCAAAGACATGGATGGCAAAACCGTCAACGTCACTGGCTATATCATTCCCGTAGAAGGCTATCAAGGACACACACGTTTTATATTCTCGGCTTATCCTTACAATATGTGTTACTTCTGTGGCGGCGCAGGTCCAGAGACAGTGATGGAAGTCTACGCAAAAAAGCCAATTAAATTCACAGCGGATCGCATCACGATACGTGGCAAACTCGTACTCAATGATGGTGATATTAATAAATTGATGTACATGCTCATGGATGCGTATCAAGTGAAATAATAAAAAGAATAAGGGGCTGCCCCTTCAATAAAAAATGCTCCTCGAAAAAATTCGAGGAGCATTTTTTATTTCGGGTCGGGCTGTTCGGCACTCTCAGCTTGCTCATTGTAATCGCAAGCTGTTCAGACAACACCTACCATCCCTCAGCCGATTTTTATACGGCTCATTTTCCCTTTTGTCATGTCGAACGCAAGTGTGACATCTCACTCCTGAGATAGAGACAACATAAGAAAGAGACGTTCCTTTCAATACTCACTTCTACTAAATATGATATTTCTCCTATCGTCGAAATGAAAGATTTTTTTATTAAAAAAACCTGCTGGACAAGCGCTGCGAAGTGGTGGCGAAGCCAGACTCAGAAACTGCGACAGCAGTAATGAGGCCGAGCGAAGAGCGAGCCACGCAGCATAGCGACCTTTCTTTTTTTCTAGAGAAATTTCACTAGAAAAAAAGAAAGGATGGCCCAAAATAATAACAACGAAATTACTCTCGAGTAGACGGTAATTCAATAATAAACGTCGTGCCTTCGCCTTCTACACTCGTAAAACGAATATCGCCACCGAGCTGATCAATAATCTGCTTAGAAATTGCAAGTCCTAGTCCTGTGCCGCTTCCTTTTGTTGTAAAATATGGAACAAAGACTTTCTCCGATTTTTCTTCAGAAATACCGACTCCTGTATCGCTTACTGAAATTTGTGCAAATCCATTTTCGAGTTCAGATAGTGTGATATTGATTTTTCCATATTCGCCATCTGGGATTGCTTGAATTGCATTTTTGACGATATTATTTAATACTCGCATCAGTTGATTACGGTCTGCGCTCACCACAAGTGTAAAGAGCGGCAAATCGAGACTCATATCAATTGTATCTCGTACGCTAAATAAATTATATGCCGATAAGACGAGATCATTTAATTGCACAGGTTCGAGGCGTGCTTCTGGCACTTTAGCGAAAGCACTAAACTCGGATGCAATTGCTGCTAGGCTGTCGATTTGTTCGATAAGACTTTTTGAAATTCGTTGAATCCGCTCTCGAGTTTCAGGATCAGCATTTCCGCTTGTCATTTGAAGATGCTGGATATTCAGCTTCATCGGCGTAAGCGGATTTTTAATTTCATGTGCAATTTGTTTAGCCATTTCGCGCCATGCGCCTTCGCGCTCTTGAGATGCGAGCAGCTGTGCACTCGCCCGTAATTCTTCAGCCGTTTTATTGTATTGTTTGACGAGATTTCCAATTTCGTCATTTTGATTTTCCCATTCAATTGGCGTCATTGAAGCGGACGGACTTAATGAAAAGTCTTTTATTTTTTCACTTAAATATGTCAGCGGCCGCGTCACACTGTTGGCTACAAATAATGCTATGACACCTGCAATTAAAAGTAAGGCAACATAAACAGATAGAAGCGCAGAAAGAAATTGAGTGATATTTTCTCTTACGATAGATGCCTTTCTGTATGGCAGCCCGAGATAACCGACGACTTCTCCATCGGGCCAATGCAAAGCAACATAAGCTGCATCATAATTAAAATCACCGATCTGCTCTGCTAGAGCAACTTCACTTTCAGTTTTTGTATGCAGCTGCTGAAACGCTTTCGGATTGAGTCGCGGAGACATAAACCCTTGATCGACAAGCTCAGGTACTGTACTTGTAAGCATTGTACCACTTAAATCATAGTATTGAATATCCATTTTATGAATACTCTTCAATGCGTGGATATTCAAATCAACAGTTTGTGCGCTGTCAGCTGCTTGTACAGCTATTTCATATTCGGCAGCGCGAAGTACGGCTGTTGCTTTCCGAAGCAAACGATTTGCATGATAATTTTGCGATGAATTATTAAAATAAACGGAGGTAACAACTCCGATACTAATAAAACAAAATAGAATCACGGCAATTACAGAAAATTGAATTTTATTCCGCAATGTCGGCTTCCTTAAAAAGCTAACGTAATCTAATTTTGGAAATGCCTGTAAGCCCGAATTAATCACAGACAAAAACAAAACCAGAACTAGTATCAAACAAAAGAGATACGAAAATGTCTGTATGATCGATGGTGTAGAATTTGTTGGGCGGCGTACAAGTAATGTTTTATTTTCATTAATAGATCGAGCATAATATTTATGCTGATCATCTGACGAGCGTCCATTTTTTATTATTTCACTCGGGATAACATCGGGCATGGAAGGATCTCCATTGAGCAGGGTTGTATATTCATATAATCCATACTCTAGATCGCGATATCTGCGCTGAGACTCAAGCTGATCGCCTAGTAATACACTTTCGAATACTTTTGAAGAAACGACTTTTTGTCGAGGTCTAAATATCAAAATTAATTGATAATCATCAACGACTGGCAGCTCCATTATATATTCAAACTGACCATTCTTCTGATACCAACGATAGGCATAAATATATTGTATTGGTTCTGCTGTTTGTATTTTTTCGATGATGTCTTCATAAAATACTGGCTCGCCTTTGATCCGACTTCCATCTCGATACGTATGCACAGTATATGTGTAGCGTTGAAATAAATAATTGTCGCCTAGATATGCCTTTCGATACAATTTATCGACTTGCTCGATGACGTCATTGCGCGTATTAAATGGCTCGCGCATGAAGGCCTGAATAAAATTGTCAGATAAAATTGCCTGCCCAACTTCGCGTAGCTGCGCTTCTGCCAATGCATCTCTACGTTGTGATAGCTCTACCGCATATTGTTTTTGTATTGCCCAAAGCCGCTCTTGATGCAAAAACTGAAATAAAAACGCGATCCAAGTACTGAGTACAACAATCCATATCCCTGCCCATGTGAGACTCATTTCGATATTCCCAAACCAACTGACAAGTACAAGAAGGGCAGCAGAAAAAATCAGCATCCCAAGTGTGACAACATCAATAGGACAAAACACAAGTACGCAAACCGACATGATCGTCCAGCTTGTTAATGCTAAAATTGCGCGTGTCCGTTCTGGCAAATCTAATTGCTTACGAAACGTACTAAGACGAATTAAAATCAGGAGTAAAGCAATTTTTGTTAATAAAATCGACAACAAAACAATCCAAGAAATCGTCGAAATATCAATGAATCCGTCTAGGTCAATAAAAATTTGCGTATCGACCATAAGATATCGAACAGCCGATGTCAGAGCTGCTATTAATCCAAACCCAATTAAATATGTAGTTGCAGTAAACAGAATTGAAGTACGCTCTGAGCGTTCGGACGTTCGTTTGATCTTAAGATTGCGATGAAGGAAGCTCGCAATCCACAAAAACAAGACTGACGCAACTGCACATTGACCAACAGAATACGAGATCGGGTCAGAGATATCAAGCAGCTCTTTCAAATACCGTATATGAAAAACCTGAAATGGATCAACGAACATCATCCCGACACGGACAAGAGCTACACCAATTAACAGCAGCAACAATCCACTTCCAAACCAAGAGCGACGCTCTAGCTGCCGACCCGCAGAATCCAAAAACAGCATCACGAAAACAAAGGCGATCAAGATCAAGACAAGTGGCAAAACATCTTGATGTTCTGATTCGAGATTAGCTTGACGCTCAAGATAAAAGAGCGGCTCATCACCATTCTTAACGGCTACGCCGACGCCCGTTTCAGCATCGGCATCAGTAGAAAGGTCAGCTGGTAATTCAGCAGCAAGTGGAAAAAACCGATCATTTTGACGGGACGAACCTGTCATTTGCTCCTTGACAGGGATCATGATCGCAATACGATGCTCGTTGGATTCAGCAAATTCAGGCTGCTTGATCTGCAAGAGATATAATCCTCTCGTAAACTCAGTCAAACGCAGCTCGCCCAAGCGACCGTACAAAACATCGCTCGTGTACGGAATCACTTTATTGGTGCTCCAAAACACCAATGAATCACGCTTGAAGATGTAATACCCGAAATTGCGGGATTGCAATTCTTCGATCAAGCGGCTTTGCTCTTGGACAACAACATTAGTCAGCCGCTCAGATGTCAATGCTTGATAGATTGACTCATCATCTAAGATCGCCGTTGCTTCTGCGAGCTCTGATTGAAGCGCTAACTCAAGTTGCTCAGCGTGCTTGGCAATTGGTTTTTGCGCATTGACCCAATAATAAACTACAGCAACAAGCAGCAGCAAGACTGCAAGTAGCCCGTAGCGCATCATCCCTTTTTGCCAACGCATTGCATATTCTTCGAGTCGACTCACGATCACAAAGTACGGCATCTCTCATACCTCATCAATAGTGTAATGATGTGGGGCTGCCCCCTCACTACGTTTCGGGTCGGGCTACAACCCTGAGTAGTCGGGGTGCGCAGTACGGTAGCCTAGTTTTTTTCTAGCACGAGGCTCAAGCCCCGTGCTAGAAAAAATCCACTCGCAAGCGAGTGCTGCTTCTATCCCTCAGCCGTTTTCCACCCCCACTACTGCCTTTCGGAAGTAGTCTCCCCAGCCAGCGGGG
>JAHDHF010000292.1 GCA_020631455.1 Saprospiraceae bacterium | reverse complement strand
AAGTGCTGCAAAATACTTGTGAATGTGGCAAGGAAGCGGTGAAGCTCGTTCTGCGTCTAATTCCATTACGAGGATCTCGCGGAGATTGACTCCCGCTTCCAAATGCTTGTTATGAGTTCGAACAGTATCGTGAACCTAAAGAGTTCGTATTGCAAGGATGTCCGGTGAACAAGCACTGCCACACCTGCTTATCTTACTAAATAAGGATGTTGCCATTATGAATTCACTCGGTATTGATGTTTCAAAAGACACGCTTGACATTGCTTTACTCGACTCTGCTACGGGAGAGATCATCACCAATAAAGTGCCAAACTCTATTGAAGGTCATCAAGCACTTCAAGCTTGGCTGCATGATCACGATGTGTTCGAAGTCCATGTCTGCATGGAGGCAACTGGGACATATGGTGATCAGGTTGCTAGGTATCTCTATGCCCAAGGCCATTCAATTTCAATGTTGAACCCGATCCAAGCGAAACGGTTTTCACAAATGCAATTGAAGCGCAACAATACCGATCAAGTTGATGCCATCTTGTTGGCAAAGTTATGTCAAGTGAGCGACATTAAGCTCTGGGAACCACTTACATCAGAGCTTCAAGAGCTAAAAGAACTGGTAAATGCGCGTAAATCTTATATTCGTGAGCGTACTAGCTATAAAAACAGACTGAATGCGCCTTCAACCAGCACTGCCGTCAAACGAAGCTATGAAAAACATCTTGAACACTTGGATCAAGTCATAAAAGAACTCGAGCAAGCTATTGATGATCTAATTGCTGACAATGAAACGTTAGATGAAGACATTTCGTTGATCGTTTCAATTCCAGGGATTAGTCACATTACTGCAGCAAGTGTTGTCGCCGAGATTGGTAATATTCGACGTTTTGATAAGTGTAAACACTTAGTATCTTTTTCTGGGCTAGCTCCCGGATCAAAGACATCCGGAACATCTGTACACCACAAGCTCAAGATGGCTCGCTTTGGCAAGCAATCCATGCGAACACTAATGTATATGCCTGCAATCTCAGCAAAAAGACATAATCCACTGATCAAACCAATGGTTGAAAAACTTGAAAAAGCAGGCAAACCAACCATGGTCATCATTGGTGCTGTAATGCGTAAGCTAATGCGATTGATTTATGGTGTCCTGAAATCTAGAACACCTTTTGACCCTAACTATCGAAAAAATCAGTCGATTTCAATTTGACATTCAACACAGTATCTCCGCGTTAAA
>JAHDHF010000119.1 GCA_020631455.1 Saprospiraceae bacterium | reverse complement strand
TCGCGCTGCTTCTATCCTTGGCGCAAAGCTGCTCATTGTGCACCTTGTCACCTATAAGACAAAGAGTAATGCATTTATTCTTGATGTTACTTGGGTTTTTATTTAAACTTGAATAACAAAATCCTCACGCTATGAGAAATGTCAATTGTATTCTCTTTATATTCTTTGCTGTTCTCTTTTTTGTCAGTTGCTCTAAAGAAGATGCCCGCTTTGTTTCTGCTGCACAAGACGTCGAGCTTCGCGATGATGGCAGCCGAGCAAGCACAATTGAATCAATTGGTCCACAATTAAATCTGCAAAACCCAACCCCGGGCATTTATGATCCCGTACCCAAAAGTGGAAATTGGGAATACATCGAGTATATATTCGAACCAACAGATGTAATACCAGGATCCCATTTTTATGATACACTTTCTAAAACCGTAAATTCATTACCCCCTATTTACAGTAATGGATTTACTTGGGCAGTACGAGATTCTGAGCATCCACCTGTTCGTTATGACAATGGATATTATTTAGTTGATTTGCCACCGCCAAACAATTACTACATAAGTGAGTTTATGCAAGATGGAGATATAATCTACCACCAGCTCAATGGACAAATGCAGGTTTATCCACTTAACCCTTCAGGCAATCCTATCGTATATGATACAATTTATTATGGGAGTGCAACCGAGGTTGACGAATTGCAGCTTTCAATAAATGTACAAGGCGTTCAGTATTCAGATGTCATTGTATTAAAGTCTTATGTTTTTGAAACAAGCACTCAATTCAATTATACCATTGGGCAGCCGAAGGGTACAATTCGGTATAAATACTATGCACCTCATGTTGGTCTCATAAAAAAAGAACAACACTTCGTATCAGGAGGAATTCGTAACATGGAGCTCACCGGCTTTGTGCAATGACGCAACTACTTCGCATGAAATAAAAAACCCCTCGTAAACAATTACGAGGGGTTTTTTATTGTCAATAAGGTCGAAACTTTTGTACGTATATTCGGCAGTCCTAACCCAAACACCGCAACACGTCAAACATGTTGCACTACTATCAAGCACATGACAAAGTATATTTTAGCGAATCTGCTATTCGTCTCTTTTTTTGTACCATTTATTCAGTCCCAAATAGTCGTCT
The DNA here is from genome assembly GCA_020631455.1 of Saprospiraceae bacterium. Classification (GTDB taxonomy): domain Bacteria; phylum Bacteroidota; class Bacteroidia; order Chitinophagales; family Saprospiraceae; genus JAHDHF01. The sequence continues at coordinate 6,422 of JAHDHF010000119.1, read as the reverse complement.
CAAATGAAAATTTTGCTTCTGGCCTAGGCTCTTGGAGCGCAGTCAATGTAAATGACGCGACAGATGTGTGGACAGCATCAGCAGGAGTCGTAGACATGAACGGCTTCGGCGGATCGAATGATGAAGATTGGTTGATTTCCCCAGCCATCAATATGGATGCCCAAGGCGCTGAATATTTTATGTTCGATTACAATGATCGATTTAATGGCGCATTATTAGAATTGTATTATTCAACAGACTATACAAATGCTGGTACAGCTGCTTCAGTAGCTTCAGCGACATGGACGCAAATACCTTTACAGTTAATTGACATTAACTCTATTTCGTGTTTTACCACATTATATCAAACGCATCCAGCAATTGATATTAGTACAATTACAGGATCGTCTGTTTATTTCGCATTTAAATACACAGGCACATCTTCCACATCAAAAGATTATTCACTCGACAATATTCGAATAGAAGCTGATTATTATGCTGATATTCAAACGTATTTAAATAATGGAGGCGACTGTGCTGCATTCAAAACAGAATTACACAATTTAATAAAACAGCAGCAACGAGCGATACCGTATACATCTTCAGAATTTGATGTTTGGGATTCATATTTACAAATTGACTCGCGATTAAATGACGCAGGCACAGATGTTATTGTTTGGGATATGTTTACCGATTATCCGACTACGACTGGCGAGCCAGAATACGACCACTGCAGCAATCGAGATCAAGGATCTTGCCCTGGCACAATAGGATCTTGCTACAATCGCGAACACACCCTGCCGCGCTCATGGTGGGGCGGAGGTACTGGAAATCTCGATACACAAAATGTAGATCTACATCATCTTTATCCTTCGGATAGAGAATTAAATGCAGCTAAATCAAATTGGCCTCCAGGAATAGTCACAAGTGCGACGACGTCTTTTGGCAATGGATTTAAAGTCGGTACGAATCCTGCCTATCCGTGTACATCAATGGAATATTTTGAACCAATAGATGAATACAAAGGCGACTATGCTCGTACTTTTTTTTATATGGCGACGCGCTACGAATCAAAGATTGGCGGCTGGGAAACAATTAATACTCGCGGCAACTGCGCGCTTGACGGATCAGCCTACACAGCCTATGAGCCATGGATGCTGAATTTATTATTACAATGGCATGCAGCCGACCCTGTAAGTCAAAAAGAAATTGATCGAAATAATGGCGTTTACGCACTACAAGGAAATCGAAATCCATTTATCGATAATCCAACTTGGGTTGATGGCATTTGGGGCACAGCAACTGGGCTAGATTGTTCTGTCATTGCATTGCCGCTTGAATTTTCTGCTTTTTCAGTTGAACTCATACATTCTGCTGCAGAGATTAAGTGGACGACTTCTTCAGAATTAAATACCGATTATTTCCAAATAGAAAAATCACAAGACGGAATAGAGTGGAATATCGTTGACAGAGTAAATGCTGCTGGAAATTCTCAAGTCGAAATACAGTATTCTGCGCAAGACAATCAAGTGCTATTTGGTATTACTTATTATCGAATTAAAAGTGTAGATCTTGATGGCACATTTCAGTACTCTGATATTCGATCTGTAGAAAAGCAAGAAACTAATTTGACTTCGCTTTCTATTTTCCCGAATCCATCAACTGGTCTATTTCGCATTGATTATTCAAGCCTTCCGCAAAATCGCGAGTGGACGTATGTCGTCTACAACACACAAGGACAAATCGTTAAGCAGCAAAATATGCTGAACAATTCAGAGTTCTTCATTCGCGAAGCTGGAGTTTATATGGTTCAATTAATTGATATAACTGGAGAATATCAATTAACAAGTAAAATCGTCGTGACTCAATAATAAAAAATAAACTTTTGGGGGCCATGCTGCTTCATTACGCTGAGCTACATTTCGCAGCACCGCGCTGATCCAGGGTTTCGCTGGTCGCTCATCACTCGTTACACTCGTGAGCGCTGCGTTTCACTTCGCGCCCCTTCCCATCGCTTGTCCAGTACTGAGTATGCTAGCAGCTTGGCTGAGGGATGGAAGGTGTTGTCTGAACTCCGAGCGACGATAGAAGCTCGGTGAGAGTGCCGGACAGCCCGACCCTGAAAAAAAAGCTCCTAGAGAAATATTCTCTAGGAGCTTTTTTAATGAAGGGGCAGCCCCAAATGATTATTCAATTAAAAGCGAAAACACTTGACATCAAAGAAATTGTACACGAGTCCAATCTGTATAAAGCCATACGAGTCGCGCGTTAAACTATCTCCACGCTGACGTCCAGGCTCGCCGATCTGTCCATCTTGGTACACTGAGCGATCGCTGAGATCGACTGCAATCTGACCGCGGAGGCTCTCGAGGTTGTCCATATCTGGATAGACGGTACTCACATCATCGAGATAATCAGTGAACAGCAAGCGACCAGAAAGCTCAAGATTAATGCTCAAAACTGGGCTAATATCAAATTTGTATCCGCCACCGTAGGCAAAAGCAGGCACAGTCAAGAAGTACTCGTCTCCAGGACGCTGACCTTCGGTGCCGAGTGGATTAAGCTCATAGACGCTGCCTTCGTATTTGGCCTTAGGATTGAAGTGTGTGACAGAGACGCCGACAAACACATACGGCGTCGACATATGCTCGTAGTGATCGTACTTAAAGAAGTTAAACTCAAACTGAGCCGTTCCTTCGATGATATTTGAGAAGAAACTCAAATTGCGTGTGCGGAGATAAATCTCATCGCTCTCGCCATCATCAGCAGAGACACGACCATAACTCAACGAGAGTTTAGCTGCTAGGCGTGGATTAAAATTGAGTCGACCACTGACTCCAAGTCCTGGTCCTGGTCGATCAAATTTCATTTTGGGGTTGAGATCACCAAAATAATACGTTGCCCCGATCCAACCTCCAGCATCGATGTGCTGAGCAGAAATCTCTTGTGAAGTCGTCATTAAAAGTGCGAGAGCGCAAAAAAGAGAAACAATAAATCGCATTAATAAAAAGTATCTTGTCTGATGTGCGAGTGAATGAAACGCTTCTTTGGGGGCTGATCGTATGCGTGTCAATAAAAATCGGCTGCAAATATCGGACTATATACGCAGACGAGCGTCATAAGACTTCAAAGCTTGTCTGCTAGACGCTACCTTGTGTCTATGAAGCGCCTACGATTGGAAACTCATATCCGCAATTTTATCAATGGTCATTATCACGAGCCTATCAATGGCATGCGCGTCGACCTGATCGAGCCCGCGACTGGAAAGGTCTATGGCTCGCGACCTGAATCGTCTGCTGCTGATGTCAATCTCGCGGTCCGAGCAGCTGAAGAAGCATTCCCTGCTTGGTCAAGCTGCGGCATCAACACACGCTATGCGATCATGAACCGAATGGCTGATCTCATTACAGCCAATAGCGAACTTCTTGTCGAAGCAGAAAGTATGGACAACGGCAAGCCGCGTTCGTTGGCCCGTCTTGTCGATATTCCTCGGGCGGAGGACAACATTCGATTTTTTGCAACAGCGATCAGACATGATGCAAGCGAAGCCTACAACATGGAAATGGGCGCAATTAATTACACATTGCGACAGCCTATTGGCGTCGTTGGCTGCATTTCTCCTTGGAATCTACCCTTGTATCTCTTTACTTGGAAGATTGCTCCTGCGCTTGCCTCAGGAAATTGTGTGATCGCAAAGCCAAGTGAAATTACACCGTTGACCGCGAGTTTGCTTGCTCAGATTGCAGCAGAAGCGGGATTACCGCATGGTGTCTTGAATATCATACACGGAAGTGGTCCAGCTGCTGGGCAGCCTATCATCGAGCATCCCAAGATCAAGGCGATCTCTTTTACAGGTGGAACCGCGACGGGTAAGCGCATCGCTGCGACGGCTGCTCCAATGTTTAAGAAGCTCTCGCTCGAACTTGGCGGTAAAAACCCAAATCTCATCTTCGCTGATAGCGATCTTGAAAAAGCAATTAAAACAACGCTCAAATCATCTTTTGCCAATCAAGGACAAATCTGCTTGTGTGGCTCACGAATCTTTATCGAGCGCTCTATTTACGATGAGTTTAAAGAGAGGTTTGTCAAGAAGGTTGCAGCAATGACTGTCGGCGATCCGAAAGATGAAGCTTCAAATCTTGGCGCGCTTGTCTCTGAGCCGCATCTAGAGAAAGTGCTTAGCTATGTTCAACTTGCAAAAGATGAAGGCGGCACAATTTTGACTGGCGGTGAGCGTGTACAATTCAAAGGAGACTTGGCTGGTGGCTACTTCATGCGACCAACAGTGATCGAAGGTCTCCCACACACAGCACGAGTCAATTGCGAAGAGATTTTTGGGCCAGTCGTGAGCTTGATTCCATTTGATACAGAGGAAGACGCGATCATGATGGCCAACGCCACAGAGTACGGCCTTTCTTCTACAGTCTGGACAAGCGATGTTTCTCGTGCGCATCGAGTTGCAGATCAACTCCATGCTGGCATTGTCTGGGTCAACTGCTGGCTGCTTCGCGATTTACGGACGCCATTTGGCGGTGTCAAATCAAGCGGCGTTGGACGCGAAGGCGGCTACGAAGCGCTTCGTTTCTTTACTGAGCCCAAAAACGTCTGCATTAAATACTAAAAAACAAAAAAGCCTCGATCCGAAGATCGAGGCTTTTCTTGTGGTACGAGGCGGGCTTGAACCGCCGACACATGGATTTTCAGTCCATTGCTCTACCAACTGAGCTACCGTACCGAAGCGGCGCAAAGGTAAACGCAATTTTTATCCTAACAAACACAAATTTTCTCTAAATCGTGATTGCAATTTTGCCAATCGATTGTCGCGATCCGAGCAAAGCATGCGCTTGGGCGATATCCTCAAAAGCAAAAACACCGCCGACAGTCGGTTTGATCTCACCAGCTTGAGCAAGCGCAACGACAGACTGAATGCAATGCTGCAAAACCTCAGGCGCATGATCAGCGACGCGGAGCATATTGACGCCGATGATGCCTTTGCTTTGCATCATCAATTGGATCGGACTTAGCAGCCCAAAGCCTTTTAGGATAGCGAGTTTCTGAAACACATTTGCTTGGCTCATACTCGCTGCACCGTAGCAGACGACACGGCCGCCATGATTGATGAGTTTCATCCCTTTGCCGACGTAGCTGCCGCCCACGCTGTCATGTATCACATCAATGCCACGATCACCTGCGATGCGCTTCGCCTCAGCGAATAAATCCTGCTCCTTGTAATTGATGACATGATCACAGCCTTGCTCTCGCAAGTAGTTTAGCTTTTCCTTGGAGCTTGCCGCTCCGATCACCGTACAATCACGCCGCTTTGATAGCTGGATCAAAGCCGTACCGACACCGCCAGCCGCAGCCGTCAACAAAACAGTACTTCCAGCCAAGGGCGCACCTTGCACTTCAGCTCCAAACCAAGCCGTCGCATATTGTGTAGCGAGAGCCGTGGCTTCAGCTGCATCCATTTCTCCGATTTCAGCGGCTGCTCGTACATCAGTGACCGCATATTCGGCATATCCACCAAATCGAGTCAAAGCAACGACTCGCTTGCCGAGCCAAGCAGCATCAACACCATCACCAAGTGTTTCGACGACCCCGACGACTTCATAGCCGAGTATTGATGGCATCGGCGGCGCATCTTGATATAAGCCCAGTCGCGCCATCACATCAGCATAATTGAGCCCAAATGCTTCCACTTTTATTCTCAGCGTTCCAGCTTGTGGCTCAGGCTTTTCTACCTCCCGAATCTCAAATGCTTGATGTGGATCTCCTTTTTTGACAAGTACGGCAGCTTTCATGTCAGCAAGGTACATAGCATGATGAGTATGGGCCATCCGCGCCTCCGGCGCGGTCGCTATGTTCCGCAGCTCGCTGTTCGCTCGGCCGCTCCTAGAGCTGCGCTCTAGGTCGCGTCTGCCTAGCGGCACTGCTGCACAGCGCTTGTCCGCCTGCATCTTACCGAATCACATATAATTTGTAAATTTTAAGTTATCTTTCAATTGAATGTTATGCGAAGTCTAGCAGAACAAAGCAGATATCTGTAATTATGAAACCAACCTTAGAACTTCCTATCACTTTGCGCCCTCCAAAAATGGATGAAGTTCCTGTGAATTCTTCTGTTAAAGAAAGGCTTGAATTACGCAAAACGGCAAAAATTGTTGAAGGATTCAAAATTCAAAAAAAAATCAACAATCCTGAAAATGCAGGTTTAGCTTTTAATTTCTACTCAGAAATTAATATTGACAATTCAAGACTTTGGAACCTCATACTTGAACTAAGCAAGCAAATGCCAGATGAAATTTCTTTAATTTTCAATCATTCAGATTGCGAACCTGAATATGGAAAATATTGCAACAAAAAACAAACTCTTGAATTTCTTTCTTTATATGGAAATGGTTTTAGATACATTCATAGAGTTTGGGATGATATTTCACTCTGAT
>JAHDHF010000118.1 GCA_020631455.1 Saprospiraceae bacterium | reverse complement strand
GAATGAATTCCACGGCAAATTATTGAAAATCCGCTCGCAGGCTCGCGCTGCTCTTATCCCTCAGCCTATTCAGCCTGAAGGGCTGAAATAATTCTAGTATGAGTATGTATAAAACAAATAGAACCCCGAAGGGGTGATAGTTTCACACTGCTGCGACAGACAAGCGCTGCGAAGTGGCGCGACCAAAGGGAGCGGACGCCAAGGGCGGCCGAGCGAGCAGCGAGCCACGAAGCATAGCGACCGCTACGAGCGAAGCGAGTAGGGGATGGCCCATTATTAAAAAACGCCTAATGCTGCTAGTGAGAAAAAGATATTGACGGCCATAATCGCTGCCATAAATAGCGCTAGATATTTTAGCCACGTTTTATTTTTTAAAACCCATTCAATTAAATCTGTGCGTTGATCTTTTGGTACTTTATTGATATACCAGCCCTGAGTGAGTCGATAAATATAAATCGCAAATCCTAGGAGCAAAATATAAATAATAAGCCCGATGACTTCGTAGATCATGATGGAGGTTGTAAAAAGATAAATGGATCAGGGCAATTATACAGAAATTCGGTTGATTTTTGGGTCATGCATAATCCTGGATAATCGTGTTTGTGATTTTGCATATCAATAATGCATTGTAAATGAAGATGTGGCGGCCAGCCTCCATTTTCATTTGTGTCTCCGAGTTCAGCTATTTTTTGTTTTGGGTCGATCATTTGACCAATAGAAACGGACTCAATTGAGTCTTTAGAAAGGTGTCCAAATAATAGAAAAAACTCGATGCCTAGAAGATTATGTTTCGTAATAATTGTGCCGCCATAATCAAGGGGATTCGTATTCATTTGAGAGCCATAAATTTCTCCAGCGAGCGGAGAAAATAGTGGTGTGCCTGCTGGCAACCAAACATCAATGCCAAGATGAATCGTACGATTTGAGTCAGCATTTTTAAATAATGGTGAAACGGCGTAAAAACTACGATCTTCTGCATAACCCCCGTACCCAAATTTGCCTTTATTTTTTTGCGCTAATTCCGAAACACAATTTTGCAAATCGTGAGTATGCTGTTCTGGCCTTAACTGGACTATTGGATTGTCTTTTGATAAATCAATAGAAACACCGCCCATCTCATGTATCGGTTCTCCAAGTATAGGTTGTATTGATGCCGAATATTCATGCAGCCAACGTGTGACTTTTAAATGCTTGACTAATGCTTCTTTCATAATTTAAAAAGGAAGATCAAGACTGACTCGTACTCCGTTTTGTCCATCGCTTGTTTTAAAATTCCAACCGACAGTCGAGAATGAACGGACATAATCAATTCGTAATGGGCGAATAAGTTTGAAACCGATGTTTTCTATTCCAATTGACATTTCGCCATAATGTTCAAGCAAAGTTGATGGGCCACTAAAATTAACTGGCGTATAGACATAATGTCCAGCTGCTACTACTTGAAAGCCGAGTTTTTTTAAGCCTGGTAGTTTATTCCAAATAAAACCATCAAAATGATGCTCTACATGTGCTTGTAAATAAAATCCATCTGTACTTAATGAATTATCATCGACTAGTTGAAATGTTGTTAATAAATTGTTTCCTTTTGTCAGCCAATAATCATTGACTCGAAAATGTTTGTAATACGCAAATGCAATTGGTTCATTGTCTTTGTCATTAAAAGTCGTACCTGCTTGTACGAGCCAATTTAATCTTCCTACTAGCCCAAATGATTGTTGGTCATTAAGTTGAGCTTCGACAGTCGCAAATACACTTTTTCGATTGTTGGTTAGCCAATGAATTGTTTGATGATTAAATGTACTACGGAGTGTGAGCGTCGGCCATTTACTTCCCATCATGATACGCCGCTTGGGCATGCTCATGTATTTCGTTTTTGGGCGAATTTGTACTTGCAAACCAAGTTGCGCTCTATTCGAATAAAAAGTCGGTAAAGCACCTGGGCGATTTGGAATGTAGAGATCTTCTTTATTGAGCCAACTTTGATTTGTCGTATTGTCAAGCTGCTCGTCACGACTATAATTCAAATAGGTTCTTAAATGAATTGAAGGATTCACATATTGCCCATATGTGATTTGTCCATAGCGCGAATCATACAACCTCATTAAATTACGCTTCCCGATGAGCGAAAAAAGTGTATTAATTGTTGGCGTAATGGGTTCACTTGCTTCAAATTGTCGGGCGAGTCTACCGCCTTCAATTCCAATTTCAGAATAATTCACTCGATTCGATCGATACTTGGCTGAAACTTTACCTCGTATTTGTTTATCAGAAAATCCATAGTTCAAAGCAGCTGATGTTTCAAAACGTTGATGACTGTTTTGGTCAAAATATTTCGTAAGCGTTCCACCTAATGTCGCGTGATAGCCCTGTACAGGATTAAATTGAAGCGTGGTCAAGGGTGAAGGAAATGAAACATAAAATTTCTTATAGCTTCGATTGTATGAATATCCTCCAATCAGATTAATAAATTTGAATCGATTTGATTTGGCGTCTATACTGTCGAGATATTCTTTTGATTCCCATATGGTCGATAAGCTATCTTTTTTGATATAATCAGCTTGCTCTTCAACAGTGATTGGGATAGGTCGCACTTCAGACCAATATTCTTCAGACTTTTCATTGCTGCCTTCTTCTATTTTGAATATTTCATTATTAAACGAAATGTCATCTAAAGTAGTATTGACTTCATAATCTCTAAAGATTGCGACAAAGTCACCATCGAACTTAAATCCAAAAGCACTGCCTTTAAATCGAATGGTATTGGTCTGCATGAGCCAAATGTTTGGAGCAGCTTCTACATGTGTTTGGAGCATTCGCAAGGTATCGACTACAGGTATTTTCGTGGCTTCTTTTGTTGTAATTAAATCAAGACTATGGATGGCCCAAGTATCTTCAGTGATATAAATTACACCTGAAAAAACAGGATCATATTGTCGCTTTGGTATGACTTGTATTTTATTGATTGTTTTTCCATCTTCGAGAGTGACGCCGAGCCATTTGTAATCATAAAATGTCATAGCACCATTAGCAATTGGCGATATAATCTGCCTATTTAAATCAAGTCGATTTTCGTAGAAGCTGAAATTCATCGCACGAGCTTGATTGAAGCTAAAGCCATTATCATTTCCGCTCACACGTGATGAGATCATGATCTCTTTATATTGATTTGGTTTTTGATAGTATAAAGTTGATTCAGATTCAGAAAGATAAATAATGCCGTTGCCACTTGTGTCGAGCATGCCGCCCATATCGCCGACCTCTTGACCAAATATTTTATCAGGAGCTTCTATTAATCGTTGGTTTCCTTTTACGTACGTACTGACTTTGTAGTTGTCGGCTGCTGATTGATACGTAGTGCGCATACGTTGCGCATTTTTAATTATTGCATAAGCGGGATCAACATCTCCAGGTCGAACGACAATTGCCGTTAAATCATAAGCAGCTGGTTGTAATTGCATATTGAGATCTATCCATTTATCTGTAATTGTGATTTCGCGTTGCTCTTTTTTATATCCGACATACGAAAATTCAATGGTGTACGAACCTGCTTTAAGAGCTAACTCATAATTACCATCGATATTAGAGCTCGTACCAGTAGTCGTTCCTTGTATGTACGCTACTGCAAATGGCAAGCCCTCGCCTGTATAGTCAGAAATAATTCCTCTAATTCCTTGAGAAAAAGTCGTAGTAGAGATGACGAGAGCAAATAGAAGAACGAAATACCGCATACTTAATTTTTGTAATGGAAACGATCGTTGTAAAATAAATGCTGCTTACTCAGATTTATTTACGAATGCGAGTCGATCCTTTTTGCCTGAGATGCGAGTTATATTTTTTATGCCATAAGAACTAAAGTCAGCGATTTGTCCCCAGTTGCTATCACGCCCATGCTTATACGAATACAATCGGCTACCACCAGCCATGACGATTGTGCCATCTAGTAAAATTGTAAAATCTTCAGCTCCAGGTATTGTTTTTATTAAGGTTTTAATTGTATTATTTGTAGTATTAAATTCTTTTACAAACCATTCTGTATTTGATCGTTTATCAACGAATACCAAATTTCCAGAGCGCGGTACTTCTTTGATACAGCGGCCAATATCAGTAGCTACGCGTTGTTGTTTTTTTGTCGTAGGATTATATAAATACAAAGAGTGAGGTTCGCCCACATAAAAAATGGCAAGCTGTCCACGTACCCACTCATGGTAGCCGATGTTTTTCGCATCTTCTAAAATGAGCTTAGGTTCGAGATTGTTATTAAACGAGTATTCATACAAACGCTGCTTGCCGTCTTCATCTACACGCACTACAGAATATGCACTTTTGCCTCGTATTGGTGTTGGCGAATACTCAGATTCACTTGTAGCTGTCAATCGACTTTTAACTTTTGTTATTAAATTATGAGAGACGATATCAGACTGACCACTTGTCGGAGTTTGCATAGTAGTCAATACTATATTGCCATTAAAGGCAGGTTGATTATTGTATCCAAATTGATTGTACTGTGTGATAAATTTTAAATCTGAAAACGAAAAAAGAGAAGGACTTTTTTGCTCAATTGAAACGACATAAACATTCGTAACGGGGAGGTCGTCAGCTGAAATGAATAAGCAGAAGCTCAACAATATAAAAATGAGAAAACGCATATTGGGGTAATGTATGTGAGACTAAATTACCCCAAATGTAGGGCGTTTCGTGATGCTCTACTTATTAGAGTTATTGTATGGGCCATGCTGCTCACATTCGTTTCGCAGCACCGCGCTGATTCAGGGTTTCGCTGTTCGCTCATCACTCCATTTCCCTCCTGAGTAGTCGGGACGTTTCGTGATCGCTTCATTAACATTCAGCGCCCCTTACCATCGCTTGTCCAAGATATGCAGATCAATTGCGTGGCATAGGGATAGGAGCAGCGCGAGCGAGCACAGCGAGCGAAGCGGACGACGAACTTTGTGAGGCGGCTAGGCCACCGTACTGCGTATAGCCCGCCGCAAGCGTAGCGAGCGGATGCCCATTTTCATAAACAAAAAATCAAACAATTTCGCAACATTGTGACACGCATTGACTTATAGTTGACAAAGCTTGTCCAAGGATATTCGTTGTTCCGTTACACAGGCTGTATTTTCGCTCATCGTTTTTAACAATCCAAATCCATGAAGCGCATTTTACTCGCTTGTTTGATTCTCACAAGCAGCCTTACACTCTTTGCACAGAATTACAACATTAACCTTCTTAGCAATTTTGATAATTACTCACTCGATTGCTCTGATATCTGGGGTTATGTAGATGAGTTTAATACCGAGTATGCAATTATGGGCGTCAATGATGGTACGGCAGTCATCAGTCTTGCTGACCCAACGAATCCTGTTGAGATCGAATTTATACCTGGATCAAGCAGCATTTGGAGAGACATTAAAACTTGGGGTGACTATGCTTATGTCACGACTGATCAAGGAAATGATGGTTTGCTTGTCATTGATTTACGTCAAGTCGAGCTCGGAGTTGTGAATCACACATTTTGGAAGCCTAGTTTAACTGTTAATGGTAATACAAACACGCTTGAAACTTGCCACAATATTTATATAGATGAATTTGGGTGGGCATACCTTGCTGGCTGCAACATCAATAATGGTGGAATGCTCTTTATAGATGTATTCAGTAATCCAGGAAACCCACAGTACGTCGATGCTGCTTGGAATGTCTATTCACATGATGTCTATGTTCGGAATAACCTAATGTACAGTTCTGATATTAATGACGGATTCTTCTCTATCCATGATGTCAGTGACAAATCAAATCCTGTTGTACTCGCTACTCAAAACTCACCGTTTAATTTTACACACAATGCCTGGTTAAATGATGCGGGAACTGCATTATTTACGACTGATGAGCTAGCCAATGCGCCAATCGGCTCTTACGATGTATCTGATCCGAACAATATTACGTTCCTAGATGAATTCCGCCCAACAAATACGATTGGGCAAGGACTCATCCCGCACAATGTGCATGTACTCAATGACTTTATCGTCACATCACATTATGGAGAAGGCGTCACGATCGTAGATGCAAGTCGTCCAGATATTCTAGTACAAACAGGAGCTTATGACACATATCCGTCAGGTGTCAGTGGTTTTAACGGTGCCTGGGGTGCGTATCCATTTTTGCCGTCAGGTCGCCTCCTTGTGAGCGATATTCAAACTGGATTGTACGTTTTTGATGTCGATTATCAGCGTGCTGCCTATCTAGAAGGAACGATCACTGATGCGAATACTGGAAACGTGATCAATGGGGCGACGATCGAAATCATGTCTGCGAATATCACTGAAAGCTCAGATCTCTCTGGAAACTATGGAACAGGAACATTAAACGGAGGCTCTTACACAGTGCAAGTCTCAAAAGCTGGCTATACAACTGAGACTGCAACCGTCACGCTCACAAATGGACAAACAGTTGTGAAAGATTTTCAGCTCGATGCTCCTCTTGCATTTACGTTGAGTGGTCAAGTTGTTTCATCTGCAAATGGTGCTGGTGTGCCGTTTGCTCAAGTGAGTCTGAGCGATGGTGTCCAAGACTTTGCTGTCACAACAAATGCTGGTGGCAACTTTACGATTCCGACATTTTTTGAAGGATCGTATAACATTTTTGCTGCAAAATGGGGCTACGAATATGCAGTTCTCAATAATGAAACTGTAGACCAAACAACTGGCCCACTCGTGATCACAGTAGATGAAGGCTACGAAGATTTGTTTGAACTTGACCTTGGCTGGGCGACAAGCGGCAATGCGAATACTGGTGATTGGGAGCGTGGTGATCCTGTCGGAACAACACTGGGCGGTGATCCGTCAAATCCAGAAGATGATGTCAATGATGCTGGTGTACAATGCTACGTCACGGGTAATACTGCTCCAGGCGGGCAAGCAGGTAGCAATGATGTCGATGATGGAAATGTCGTCTTGACTTCACCAGTATTTGATGGTACGCGCTATAACTCGCCACGAGTCGATTACTACACTTGGTTTGTCAATGATGGAGGACAGGGAAATCCTGACGATGAGCTCACCATCAGTATTACTAATGGTAGCACTACAGTCACGCTCGAAACAATCACAACAAGCAACGGCGCTTGGAGATCGCAGAGTCGATTTAGATTGAGCGACTTTATCACAGTGACTTCTACAATGCAGCTAATCGTTGAGACTGCTGATCTCGGAAATGGGCATATCGTAGAAGCTGGATTTGATCACTTTTACATCACTGAGCTGCAGCCAGTATCCACATATCAAGCGCCGACGTTTGAGACAAGTTTCTCTGTATTTCCAAATCCAGTCGAAACGAATCTTGACTTGACAATCAACTGGGGCGACAATCTCGAATCAGCTCAACTACAAATCATCGATGCTCAAGGAAAACTTGTACATACTCATGAGATCGATCAAGCAGATGTAAATGTTTCAATCAATGCTGCTGCTTGGAGTGCTGGAACGTATCAAGTAAGCATTCTCACAAATGAAACAATCATCGTAACTCAGTCTGTGATGAAGATCAAATAAAATATATGTTTGATACAACAAAAAAGCCTTCTCATTTGAGAAGGCTTTTTTTGTTG
>JAHDHF010000291.1 GCA_020631455.1 Saprospiraceae bacterium | reverse complement strand
GTGCTAGACCATAATTCAGATCTCCTCTCAGTGTAGGTAGTTTACGAGCATTGGCCACATCTATAGATAGTGCTCCGATATCAATATTCTTATCGATCTGGCTCAAGACGAGATTCTCTGCGAGCATACTCGATTTGAGATCATCTTTGGATAAATCTGGGATGAATTGTGGATCTGGTGTCACTTCATAATCGAGTGACTCGGAGTCGACAAGCAGATTATTGAGCTGCCGCTTCGCATTGTCAATCAGAATCTGGGTGTTGGTATAATTGAGACTATCATTGTTCAAATCTACTTCGGCATTGAGTATGGCCAATCGACTTCCTCTACCAAATTCAAATTCATTCTCCGCTCTGGCCAATCGATCGAGTGATACACTGATGGTTTCTTCGAGGATTTTTTGATTCTGTGACTGCTGGCCGAGTAGATAATATTGCCGGAGCGTCTGTGCTGCGATATTTTCCATGGCGGCTTTCATCTCCAGAGATGAAAGTTCATATCGCTGTTCGAGCTGCTGAATATTATACTTGCGCAAAAATCCATCAAAGAATACATAACCCACATTTATATTTCCGTTGATCGCGCGTGAGGAGGCAAAGCTCAATTTCGCTTGACGGCCATCTTGAAAGTTTGCTGTCGTGTTATCCCAATTATAAGTGTATCCACCATTGAGCGCTACTGTAGGTAGCTGGCCGGTATTATACTTGCTCGTATTGTTATAAGCATTATCTACATTATTTTGCGCCAGCTGAATTTCAAAATTATTTTCCAATGCAGTAGCGACTGCTTGTTCAGCTGTCAAGATGACCTGCGCTGCACCAGAATAGACTATACTGATGATCAGTAGTAGGCTGATATTATAACTGATTATCTTCTTCATATTTCATTTCTTTGATTGCTCGCTCGACGGACGTCTTGGACACAAATTGACCAGAGAATAACCAGATCGAAGTCACCTTGAACCAGTTTACAAAACTCAGAAAAAGCGGCAGCAATAGTAGAGTCAAGAATGTTGCGATTCCTATTCCGTATGCAATCGAGATCGCCATAGGAATAAGAAATTGTGCCTGACGACTCGTCTCAAATATCAGCGGCGCCAAACCTGCTATAGTCGTGAGCGATGTGAGGAATATAGCGCGGAATCGAGACTTACTTGCTTCATAGAGCGCATCGTCAAATTCCATGCCTTGCTTCAAATTGATATTGAACTTACTGATCAGCACCAAGCCATCATTGACCATGATACCGAT
>JAHDHF010000290.1 GCA_020631455.1 Saprospiraceae bacterium | reverse complement strand
CATTGTTATAAATTTCAATGCGTTCTGGACGAAGTGATAGCGTAGTTTTGTCACCGACCGCGCCGATGTTCACAGCGTCAGCTTTCAGTATAGTACCATCAGCGAGCTTAACTTCACAGGCGCTTCCATCTTTCGAAGCAATTGTACCTGTTAGTTTATTGTTCTCACCGATAAACTGGGCGACAAAAGAATTGTGTGGAGTTTCGTAAAGCACATCCGGTGGTGATAATTGTTGGATCACACCATCGTTGAACACGGCAACTCTATCAGACATCGTCAAAGCTTCTGTTTGATCGTGCGTCACATAGACGATTGTCACGCCAAGATTTTCGTGAATGTGCTTGATTTCATATTGCATTTGCTCGCGCAACTGCTTGTCGAGCGCGCCGAGTGGCTCATCCATCAAGATCAGTTCCGGATCAAACACCAAAGCTCTCGCCACAGCAACACGCTGTTGCTGTCCACCAGAAAGTTGAGCAGGGCGACGATTGCCGAATTCAGACAATTCAACCATCTCTAGCGCACGCTTAACTTTAGCTTCCTGATCGGCTTTGCTCATCTTTCTGATTTGCAATGGAAATGCCAAATTTTCCGAAACGCTCATATGCGGGAATAGGGCATAGTTTTGGAAAACCATACCGATACCGCGTTTGAACGGTGGAACGTTGTTAATTGGCCGATCATTTAGGTAAATTTCACCGTTTGTTGCAGGCTCAAAGCCAGCCAGCATCATTAGGCAAGTTGTTTTTCCTGATCCTGACGGTCCAAGCATCGTCAGGAACTCGCCCGGGGCGATATCAAGGTTTAGATCTTTTACGACGAGATTTTCCCCATCGTAACTTTTCTGGACGCGTTCAAATCTGACCGCTGCGCCAGGAATTCCCTGCATAAACTGTGTATCCCAATTTAATTTTTTATAATTTATGCTTCGAACGATAACTGCTCAATATAATTATGCAATGGTATCTGCGCGCTCCTTGTGCAATTAGATATTTATTTCCTTTATTATCGTTAATTTCAGCATAAATTCGCCTATTTGTCGATTTATTTAAAATATAATTCCTGTATCTGTGTGTAAATTAGTATTGCTTATGCTGGCTATAAGTTGGGCTTCTGTCCATATTTGCATCATTTTTTATATTTATTGCTCAAATGCGACATTTTTGGCGGAATCGAGAGATTTAGAAATTTTATCTAATAATTCTTCAATTTGCTCATTTTTGATGATCATAGGCGGGCAAAATGCGATCG
>JAHDHF010000289.1 GCA_020631455.1 Saprospiraceae bacterium | reverse complement strand
AGGGTAGATACCGTCTTGCGAGTCAAGAGGTAATTTGCAAATTGCAAGAATAATTTGGATCAAAAGAAGTGCGATGTTTAACAACACCAAAAGCGATATGAAGCAATTTACGCATCGCGGCACAGATAATGACTTTTTTTGGTTTTCCTTCTTTTTCCAAGCGCTGAGCTAAGTCACGAATAATTGGATTATGCTTTATCGCCACAATAGCAGGCATGTACAAAATTCGTCTCAAGTGAGCGTTTCCAGTCTTCGAAATTCGAGCTCTTTTCGCAACTGAAGAACCCGATTCAAATAAGGCTGGAGACAGCCCGGCGTGAGAGGCAAGTTGTTTCGCTGTTTCGAAGCGAGAGAAGTCGACGACTTCAGCCAAGATCGAAGCAGCCGTCAATTCCCCAAAGCCGGGAATTGAGATCAAAAGCTCAAATGGTTCTTGAGTCATTTTATTGGTTTGAGTATCAGACTTGAGTTTCTCTTCAAGTTGTTCGATTTGTTTGTCGATTAGCTTAATTTGTTGCTTGAGAGAGCGGATGATTGCTTTGGATACTATTCCTGACTCCAAACGGTTTTTCATCCGAGTTCGCTCCTCTTTTAAGAATGCTAAATGACGGGATATTTCCTGAATTTCTCTCTGGTGTTCACTCGGAGGTGACCAAAGGGTTAATGTTGAAGATGCCCCAAAACGAGCAATGATTTTGGCATCCTCTTGATCTGTTTTAGATCTTTTCATCAAACTTTGACGATAAGCTTTGATGCGGGCTGGGTTAATAACATGTACAGGATATCCTTGCCCATGAAAATAGGTTGCGGCTAAATCACTATACCGGCCGGTTGCCTCAAGGCATACCTGATATCTCCCAGCACCTTTTTTCTTCGTCCATTTCTCCAATTTTCTGACCCCAGTTTGGTCGTTGGTAAATTGACCTGAAAGCAGTTGGCCTGAAGTTAGAAATGCTACATCGAGGTGCTTGTTTGAGACATCAATTCCTAGCGTATTTGTCATCTGAATCTCCATGGTGATGATTACTGTTAGATAGATATGAAATACCGCTTCTGCTTCGATCACACCCTTGTAAATGCATGTTCAGCTCTGAGAAAAATGAGCGACCTAAGATACCGTGCGTTATATGGGCAGAAAGACAGAACAGGAGCTAATCTACCACTTCAAGATGAGACTCTTATGACTGAGCCCAGCTTCACTGTTCTGGGGTATTTGATCATCAGAATATCTCTGTATTGATCATAATCCCAATATACAAG
>JAHDHF010000288.1 GCA_020631455.1 Saprospiraceae bacterium | reverse complement strand
ACACGTACGCTCATCAAATAAAAAAGCCGCTCGATTGTCGAGCGGCTTTTTTGTTGCATTAGATCAGTAAAATATAAACCAAGACTTGAAATGTTTGTCACAAAAGTTACAGCGAACTTCCCAATATGATGGCAGCCTCATTTTCAAAGTTTTCATATTCTTCAACAGCTCTCCGACTATTAGCTTTTGCCTTGTTCTCATTTCCATTCTTGACGGCCTTTACTGCATCAATTTGATACTGCATTGATGTCAATAAGTGGCCTTTGGCTTCATTCAGGCAATTAGGTGTCGATAGGTCTCGAGCTACTTGATACCAAACTTCCATTGCCGTAATTATTAGATCGATATCATCAAATTGAGGATCTAAAAATTCATCAGAGAGTGCGGCAGAATATTGCATAAGTTTCTGAATATTTGCCGATTGGTTTGAGTCGCATTCTGGAGATGGGGTTTCTGTAGCTCTTGGTGATTCGGTCTCGCGTTCGTTTTTCTTAGCTTGTTGAGTATTGAGCCTATCAATCATAACTCTTTGATCTGTCGCTTTCGCAATAGCTGTTTCAGTCCCGTCTTTTTCAAATTCTGACAGAGTAGGCGTAGAAACTGGTTCACTAACTTGTACGACAGATGATTGAGATGGCCTACATGCAGGCAAAATAAAGAGGCTAATTATGAGGGCAATAATATATAAAGATTTGTTCAACATTGGTAAATTGCTCACTAAATTTGAGAATAGAGACGGATTGTAACAAAGACTATTTGGTAACAAATCTGTATTGGTGAGTAATCTACAAAAAAAAGCTAAGTTTGTGCGAATTTGTGCGGATTCATTGAATATAAAAAGTTATAGTTTTGTTCCAATACGGTTTTATACACGGAAAGAGACTCGTTAACCCGTTTATTGAGCATAATGACTTATTCTTTTGACAGCTTAGTAGAAGCCGTCTTATACCGCTTCAATTGCCCAAACACTGATGTACTTACCAACCATTATTTTTATCCAGTGCCAGTTATCGCAAAACACGTGGCTGAATGTCCTCTTTGTACAGAAGAGCTAGAAACTTTACGTCAATTTGAAGACGCTGTTGGGCATGACGACCACAAGCCAATTCCTTCTTTCTTGGCATAATGTTCTAGCCAGTCTAGTTTGTTGCGCATGGATGTATTTGGCGCGTAGTGCGCTGCAGACGCATGGCCTGTGAGTAAGAGCTGTTCTTGTACGAAGATCTCCCCAATGTAGACATACGCCAACGTGCGGCCGTAGC
>JAHDHF010000117.1 GCA_020631455.1 Saprospiraceae bacterium | reverse complement strand
GTGATGGGCGGCCCTTGTGCAGAGAGCCAATTTGATTGTGCAAATGCTGCAAACAAGATGCAACACACAATGAAGTGTTTCATAATAAAATAGGGTTGAGATGAACAATGAATTACAAATCGTAAATCATCATCTCCCTAGCACAAAAATCGCTGGTATAAGACACAACAATCTCGCTCAATCTGCGGAGGAGAATAAAACTCCCAAGTGCGAAGAGCATAATTGCTGCTCACAAGGAATTGCGTCGTCGTTAAGACAGTTGCGCTTACTTCAAGCTTGAAATCAATATCAGACGAAGCATCTTGTTGATCTTGGCTCAACGAAAACTCCTCACCTAAATCAAGGACGACGAGTACATCATCACAACAGCCCTTGTCTTGGTGTGTAGTAGAAGAAGCTTGACAAGCAGATTTGCAAGGCGTCGCGACCTCATGACATGAATCTGCATCAGAGAAGATCGCCATACTCTTGATCACACCTTGACAGGTGTGCATATCTAGTGCAACACCAGTCGACACTGACAGCATCAATAGCACAAGGAACAAAGCCCAGCGGCGGCGATATATGTTCAACCAATTCATTGCTCTAAAGATAAAGACAAAACAGAAGCCAAAAATTCCTTATTTGACTAAAAAGTGAATAAAATCAAAAAAGCCTCGATCTACATGTAGATCGAGGCTTTTTTGATTTTGGACAAGCGCTGTGCAGCAGTAGCCGAAGGCTAGACGCGACACGTAGTGGAGCGGCCGAACGAATAGAGAGCTGCGGAGCATAGCGACCGCGCCGCAGGCGCGGATGGCCCATTATTCTTTTTTTTAAGAAGCGAAAATGCACGTTCGCACGTTTTGGAATCGGAATTGCAGAACAGAAACGTATAAACCTCCTCAAAATGAAACCGATATTTCAATTAACTTCAATTGCTGCTGTGCTTCTTCTTTTGTTGAGCAGTTGCAGTCCGCGACTCACGCCATTTACAGAGCGCCTTCGGGTAGAAGCCGATCTCAGTGGCACTGAGCTGCAGCGCGTCCAATTTTTCTTATCTGACGATGTCGTCTTTGGGCGAGAAATCACTGAATCAAATACTGCAATTAAAAATGGAGAAATAAAACTCGTCAATGGAAAAGAAGTGGAGCAGATTCGTATTAAAAAAGGAACGCCTGGTGTGATGGTTTTAAACCCGAAAAAGAAACGCATCGGAGTCAGTTTTGAAAAAGATAGCGACACGCATTATTTAATGTTTGGACCAAATCCGAAAAATGGAAATCGCTACACCCTGCTCGCAAGTGCTTGGAAAAACGGCCGCGGCAAAGTGACGTACAATGGTGAAACGTACTACACGCAGCGTGGCGCTTCGTTTGCTCATTTGATGGTCGATCTCAAAAAATATGGCAAAACGAAAGTCAAAAGCAAAACGGCGTCTGGCCGCAAACTTGACTAAAACTTGAGCTATTGAGTCGCTACCTTTGCCGCTCAATTCATGCGACTATTTACTGATTTAGATTCGTTGCCAGCTTTTAAAAATGCTGTCATGACAATAGGCTCATACGATGGTGTGCACAGAGGTCATCAGCGCATACTCGCTCGCATGAAGCAAATTGCTAAAGAGATTAATGGCGAGACTATTGTCGTCACCTTTGATCCGCACCCGAGGCAGATTTTGCAGCCAGACAATGATTCGTTGCGACTCTTGTCATTGACAAATGAAAAGTCAAAGTTGCTCGCGCATTTCGGAATCGACAATGTCGTTGTGGTTCCATTTTCGAAAGCATTTTCTGAAATGGCTGCTGAAGATTACGTCCGTCAATTTTTGATTGAATCATTTGAGCCTCACACGATTGTGATTGGCTACGATCATCGATATGGTCACGGACGAAGCGGCGGCATCGAATTGCTTCGAGACATGCAAGCCGAGCTCAAATATCAAGTAGAGGAAATATCAGCTCAGGAAGTCAATGAAATAAAAGTCAGCAGCACAAAAGTGCGAAATGCGCTTTTTGAAAGTCGCGTGCGCGAAGCAGCTGAACTTCTTGGTCATCCATTTTCGCTACGCGGCGAAGTCGTGCATGGACAAAAAATAGGTGCAAAAATTGGCTATCCAACGGCCAATCTCGAAGTCACGAACGGCGTCAAACTCATCCCAGCTGATGGTATTTATGCAGTACGTGTAACGCATCAAGATCAGCAACTCGGCGGCATGTTATACATCGGCAATCGCCCAACGCTCAATGGCGTCACGCGCACGATCGAAGTCAATATTTTCGATTATCAAGCAGCTCTATACGGAGACGTTTTAATCCTTGATTTCATTAAACACATTCGCGAAGACGTGAGATTTGATTCTCTCGAAGCGCTCCAGGCACAACTCGCTCTAGACGAAGCAGCTTCTAGAGCAGCTTTGGCAGAAGAATTGCCTCAATATCTCCACGCAATATGAGTAGAGATCTATCAGGAGTCGCAGTCGTCATTCTCAATTATAACGGAGTCTCCTACCTCCAGCAATTTTTAGACGGCGTCAAGCAACACTCTGGCAATGCTCGCATCATCGTCGCAGATAATGCGTCTACAGACAAAAGCCGCCAATGGCTACAAGCGCATCATGCAGATGTCGAATGTATTCACCTTTTAGAAAATTATGGATTTGCAGGCGGCTATAATCAAGCACTTGCGCAGGTTGAAGCACAATATTACGTTCTGCTCAATTCTGATGTCGATGTGACCGCTTCATGGCTTGATTCTCTGATCGATTGCCTCGAAACCAATCCAACTCGAGCAGCAGTGCAGCCCAAGATTCGATCCTATGCGGATCGTCATCTTTTCGAGCATGCAGGCGCAAGTGGTGGCTGGCTCGACGCTTGGGGTTATCCGTTTTGTAGAGGCCGACTGCTTGCGCATCTCGAAGAAGACACTGGACAATACGACGACACACAAGAAGTCTTTTGGGCAACGGGAGCTGCCTTGTGCATTCGAGCAGACTTGTATCATGCCTTTGGCGGTCTCGATGCAGACTTTTTTGCGCACATGGAAGAAATTGATCTCTGCTGGCGACTCAAGCGTGCAGGCTATTCAATCCATGTCGCCCCAGAGTCGACTGTCTTTCATGTCGGTGGCGGCACGCTGCCTGTCGAAAGCCCACGAAAAGTCTATCTCAATTTTCGAAATAATCACATTATGTTGCTCAAAAATGAGCGCTTTAGCAAATTGCTTTGGCTTTGGCTTTGGCGACTTGATCTTGACGGACTAGCAGGAGTATTATTTTTGAGCGAAGGAAAATTCGCGCATGTTTGGGCTATCGTAAGAGCACATTGGGCTGTCTTTTTCTCGATATTTTCTATTATAAAAAAACGACGAAAAACAAAAGCAACCATCGAACGAAATCGTATCGGCTTAAGCAATCCCAATGGTCGATTTTCGGGTAGTTTAATAATTCGTTATTATCTCAAAAAAGTACGGCACTTCTCAGATTTAATTGAGAAATAAATAATTATTAGGCCATCCTTTTTCTATTTCTTTTTAGATATTTTTTTTACCTGTAAAGTCCTTCCCTCTTTTTAAGAGAAGAATTTAGGATGGGTTGAAAGAAATAGAAAAAGGTCGCTATGCTACGTGGCTCGCTCTTCGCTCGGCCGCTTCATTTCATTCGCGTCTGGCTTCATTTCATTCAGCCACCACTTCGCAGCGCTTGTCCACTCACAGAGTTTAGCTGCCTTTTATCCAAGACCAGATCTGCTTAAATCCAGATTTCTGGCCGTAGCGTAAAATTCCAACTCGATAAATACGAGCAGAAAGCCAAACAAAAAATGTAGATGTTAATAGCAATGTAACGAGAGATAAAAGTACTTGCCACACTGGCGGATCAAATGCAAATCGAGCAGGCATAATGATTGGACTGAAAAATGGAAATTGCGAAGACCAAAATGCCAAATCACTATTCGGATTTTGCACAACAGCAAACATGATATACAATGCTAAAATCACCGGTATCGTAATCGGTAAAGTCAAACTGCCACTTTCGCCACTATCGTCGCCCATTGCTGATCCTACTGCTGCAAATAAAGATGCGTACAAAAAATAACCTCCTAGAAAAAATAAAATAAACGAAGGAATAATCATCCACCAGTTTAATGATGTTATTTCTGTCATGACAGCTTCGACCATGCCTTGCATTTCATCGGGCGACATAGACGGATTATTTGGCATCGCTGACATATCTGGAGCACCAGCTTCAGGCCCTACAAATGCAACAATAATTAAAGATGCAACGGTCATTATTATTGGAATCAAAATTCCCCATATCGCTACCTGAGTCAACCCAACTAAACCAACACCGATGATTTTCCCCATCATCAATTGAAACGGCTTAACACTCGAGACAATCACTTCGACGATGCGCGTTGTCTTTTCTTCCATGACAGAGCGCATCACCATTGTACCATAGACGAATACGACGATATACATAATAAAACCCATCGCGCCACCTAGCACTGTCGCAACTGCAGAGCGACCTTCGCCGCCTGTATCCGTTTTATCTCTTGGATTTATCTCAGTAATTGAGACATCGGGTTTTAATTTTTTCAATAAATCTGGATCAATTTGAGAGACAC
This sequence comes from Saprospiraceae bacterium, assembly GCA_020631455.1. GTDB lineage: Bacteria > Bacteroidota > Bacteroidia > Chitinophagales > Saprospiraceae > JAHDHF01. The sequence goes on along the minus strand of JAHDHF010000117.1, from coordinate 3,190 downwards.
GGATTCTCTCATCACGTATTCTAGATTCGATTTGACTCGATATACTCATTTGAGTGGTAAAGCCTAAGTTCTTCGTGCTGTAATAAGCAGGTTTTAATTCATTGAAAATATCATCATACTTCGGGATGTGGAGTACGCCATCAAACCCCTTTTCTTCATACGTATTTAAAGCGTCTTCTAGTGAAGTTGACTCAATTGTAAATTCTGCTGTCTTACTTGATTTTAAATCCCTCTGTTCTGTAAGTGCAGCATCATCGACTACGGCGATATTCAGTCCATCACTTTCATAACTAAAAATAAAAACGATGACAAGCATAAAAATAAACATGCCTAGCGGCATCAATAAAGTCGCCAACCAAAATGACAACTTTCGTACACGCGTCCAATACTCGCGCTTTATGATTAAAGCTAGTTTATTCATGACGCAGACTGATTTACCGTTTTTATGAAAATTTCATTGAGCGAAGGCAAGATTTCCCGATACGAGAGAATGTGAATACCTCGATCAATAAGACGCTTTAAATTTTGATCTGCGTCAGAATCTTGTTCGACGTGTATTAAAAGACGCTTGTCTTCTTGTATTAAAATTGTACCAAGCAATTCGATGTCCCCTGGAAGCTCTTGACTAAACGTATATTCATAATTATTTTCCTTGAGCTCTTGTCTAATATCTTCCACTTCTCCTTCAAGTAATATTTTTCCGCTATTTATGAGAACTATTTTCTCGCAAACTTCCTCAACCTGCTCCATTCTATGAGTTGAAAAAATAATACTTGCACCTTCTTGTTTAAGTTGTGCTATTTCATCCTTAATGATATTCGTATTGATTGGATCTAAGCCGCTAAATGGTTCATCTAAAATAATAATTTTAGGTCGATGCAAAACAGTCGCAATAAATTGCACTTTTTGCTGCATCCCTTTACTCAATTCTTCGATTCGCTTTTTCTTCCAAGTTGTAATATCAAATTTCTCGAGCCAACGATCGATTTCGTCTTGCGCATTTTTTTTGCTCAAACCTTTAAGTTGACCGAGGTACAATAAATGCTCATTGACGCCCATTTTTTTATACAAGCCACGCTCCTCAGGCATATACCCAATGTAGTGTGGCGCATCTTTGGGCAGAGATTTTCCTTCTAGAAAAATCTCGCCCTCATCTGCTCGTGTGATCGTCGTTATCATTCGGATGAGACTCGTCTTCCCAGCTCCATTTGGCCCAAGCAGCCCAAAGATGCAGCCCTTGGGCACGCTAAAACTCACGCCATCCACAGCACGATGCAAACCGTATGTTTTGACCACCTGATCAAGTCGCAATACTTCCATATATGACACGAAGGTATTACAGACATATAGACTTTAGTCGAGCACTTGACCAAAGACCGTCATCATTCGACAATCTTGTTTTTTTAAGGCTATCCGCAGCTGCATTTCATTTACTGCGGTCGCTATGCTTCGTGGCTCGCTACAACCCCTGAGTAGTCGGGGTTCGCTCGGCTGCTCACTTCGCTTCGCGGCTAGCCTTGCGGCTGCCACTTCGCAGCACTTGTCCGTAATGCACACTTACTCTTTTTTTTCCAAATAGGAAAATAGTAGCATAATATCATACCTTTCGTACTATCAATTTGAACATATCAACTTAAAAACAAACATCACTTAACATGAAACAAATTTTTTACACACTTTTTCTTCTTTGTCCAATATTTGCCTTCGCACAATGGACTCAACTCGGCTCTCCAATGCTTGGAGAAGCTATGGATGATCAATTTGGCTATACTGTAAGTACAAATGCTATTGGCGACGTTGTTGTAGCTGGCGGCTATTTCAACGATGGCAACGGCTACATCTCAGGGCACGCACGCGTGTACCACTGGAATGGTGCAACTTGGGTACAACGAGGTGCTGATATTGATGGCGCTAACATCCAAGATTGGAGCGGCTACGAAGTCACTATTGATGCAGAAGGTGACCGCATTGCTGTTGGTGCAATACAAGGCGTAAATTCTATTTCAGGGCTCAACGCAGGAACAGTTCGTGTATACGATTGGGATGGAACAAGCTGGAATCAAACAGGCTCGACTATCGAAGGAATTGGCAGCGCTCTTGGAAGCGATTGGTTTGGTTCAGCTCTTGACTTGAGCGATGACGGTACAATTCTCTTGATCGGAGCACGCCTCAATGATAATGGCGGAGGCAGTTCAGGTCAAGTTCGCGCCTACGAGTGGGACGGAACAGATTGGACTCAACTCGGCAGCGAAATAGTTGGTGTTGGCTTTGACGAAGCTGGTGGAGATGTAAGCATCAATGCTGCTGGCGATGTCATCGCTTTTGGAGCAATCGGAAATGGCAACTCTGGCTTTGGAACCAATTTCAATGGCTTTGCTGCAGTCTACGAGTGGGATGGTACAGATTGGAATCAGCGCGGCAGTCAAATTGATGGTGAAATTAGCGGCGATGAATTTGGGAGATCTGTGAGCCTCAATGCCGCCGGTGATTTACTTGCAGTAGGCGCTCCTGGCGAAGATGTCGTATCTGGTAATACTACTACAACTGCGTATGTCTATGAGTGGGATGGTACTTCATGGACACAAAAAGGTAGTACACTTGATAATGCAAGCAACTCTAATAGATTCGGCAGTTCTGTAAGCTTAAATGCAACTGGGACAATCCTCGCTGTCGGAGGCGCTTCTTTTCTATCTACTGGACTTGTGCAGACATTTGAATGGGATGGTACAGACTGGCAGCAAATAGGAAGCAATCTCACTGGGCAGGCAAGTAATAATTTCTTTGGAGAAAGCCTTGAACTCAATGCAGACGGCAATCGTCTAGCAGTTGGTGCTTGGGGTGCCTCTGATATTGGACACGTTCGAGTATTTGAAAATGCCTCGATTGTAAATCTCGATCAACCCGAGATCACCAGCCTTCAGTATTTCCCAAATCCAATTGAAGATCGATTGTACATTTCTGCTGCTGAAATAATCCAACAGACATCAATTTATGATGTAACTGGCCAACTCGTTTTTCAGTCTCAGCATAATGCTACTGATATCGAACTTGATCTTCGCCAGTTCTCTTCTGGCACATTCTATTTAAAGATGACGTCTGATCAAACAACTCAAACAATTAAGCTTTTGAAATTTTGATGGCATAGGGATAGAAGCAGCGCCCGTAGGGCGGATTTCTATTAAAAAGCTCT
>JAHDHF010000287.1 GCA_020631455.1 Saprospiraceae bacterium | reverse complement strand
CCCATGATTTGCCAAGCCGAAATAAACAATGCTGCTATGACTGGCCCTATGATAAATCCAGAAATGCCAAACCATGCCAAGCCGCCAAGGGTCGATAATAAAATTAAATAATCAGGCATTTTGGTGTCGCTGCTCACAAGGCGTGGTCGCAATAAATTATCGATTAATCCAATAAATAACGAACCAACTGCAACGATGATAAGTGCATCGACATAATTTCCATTGACAAATGAAATGATCGCGATCGGCAGCCAAACTAAAGCTGTACCAACTGGCAGCAAAGCTGCCACAACCATGATCGCGCCCCAAAGGACAGCGCCTGGTATGCCAAGTATCCCAAACAAAAGGCCTCCGAGCAATCCTTGAATAATAGCAATAAACAAACTGCCTCGTACTGTAGCGCGTGTCACTTTTTGAAAACGAGCCAGCAGCATTTTCTCTTTTTCGTCTCCAAATGGCAACACCCAAATAATTTGCTTGATCAACTTCTTTCCATCTAGAAAGAAAAAGAACAAAACGTAGAGCATGATCGTAAATTGCACAAGCACTTCGAGGAGATTTCCCGTAAATCCAAGAATCCAATTACCGATCTCTTGAGCCGATCCGCGCAACATATCTGCCAACCGATCGGGCAGCTCTTCTGCTTGGTAGCCGATAGCTGCCTCGACTTGAGTTGGGACAAGTGAGATCAATTTATCTATTTGTTCTCGAAGATCAATCTCGCCTGCTGTGACAATCTGTGCAATATTGAGTGCTTCATTGACGACAGCAATGCCTATCAAGACAATTGGAACAACGACTCCAAGAAGTACAAGCAATGTCATCAAACCAGCAGCTATCAAGCGTTTGCCGCCAAGCTTATTGCATAATTTCTCATACCAATTGTAGAAAAGGAGTGCGAGAACGGCTGCCCAAAAAACGCCAAGCAGAAATGACTTGATCATCCCAAAAAATGCGACTGTAATCAAGCCCAACATGAGCAAAAACATGTATTGGCCGAGATTGGGGAGGTCTTTGAGCGTACGCATGCCTCAAGCTACTGCATTTTTGAGAATGCGCCAAGGATGGAAGCAGCGCGAGCGCAGCGAGCGGACGCCGAATGAAATGAAGGCGGCTAGGCTACCGTACTGCGGACAGCCTGATGCGGCATGCAATGCCGCGGGCGCCCAAATCATGAATCGTCTACTAGAAATCAAGCTGAAAACTCAAAATCGGAATCAAGCCAGACTGCACATCTTCAACGAGTTTTTGCTCCACGGGATCCC
>JAHDHF010000286.1 GCA_020631455.1 Saprospiraceae bacterium | reverse complement strand
TTGCTGACAAATTGAAAAAAAGCGTTCGTGATGCTGGTCTTGAAGATCGGATCATATTCGCCGGTGAAGTTGATGATATTGAAAAATGGTTCCGCGTCTTGGATTTATACATCGCGCCGCAAAGAAATGAAGGTTTTGGCCTCACGCCGCTTGAAGCTGCAGCATGTCGCGTTCCTAGCGTTGCCACAGATGTTGGCGCGTTTTCTGAGTTAATCGTCGACAATAAAACTGGCATCGTTGTTGGCGTAGAAGATGTCGATGCGCTTTGTCATCATGCAGATAAATATATGTCTGATGCTGAGCTATTAGAAACATTGGGGCAAAACGCCCGCGAATATGTCAGCCAAAACTTCTCGCTTGAAAAAGAAGCAACTGCCATCAACGCCGTATACGAGGCAGTACGCAAAGGATGAAGAAAACTTTCCTGCTCATCGCGAAAGACAATTCCTATGGCCTTGTAAAAGAGGCAATGGTGATCGCAGAGCAACTTGAAGCGCATGGCTACAAGGTCGAGCGAGCCACACCGAAAAGTCGGAGTTTGATCTCTCGCCTTACCCGCAAAAAACATGCAGATGTGATCATCTTTTTCGAACGCATCTTCCCAGCTTGGTATTCAGCCGCTGACGAATTTTATCTCGTTCCCAACCAAGAGCGTTACCCAAAACGACAACTCAATCGTCTTAAAAAACTCAATGCAGTTCTGACAAAAACGCTCCATGCAGAAGAGGTATTTCAAGCCTGCGGCAGCGCGACAATCGATATTGGGTTCTCATCGGAAGATCGACAGGATAATGGCTACGCCAAAGACAAAACCAAATTCTTTCACCTCGCCGGTGGCAGCACATTAAAGGGCACGGAAGTTATTCTCAAACTCTGGGAAAAGCACCCTGAATGGCCGACGCTGACTTTGGTTCAAAAAAAGGTTAATGCACCGGAAAAAGTGCCTACGAATATCGAATTGTATTCTGGTTATTTATCAAACGAAGATCTGCTTAAACAACAAAATGAGTGCGGTATTCATTTATGCCCTTCCCGCTCTGAAGGCTGGGGGCATTATATCGTCGAAGCCTTGTCCACTGGTGCAGTCGTATTAACTACAGATGCTGAACCGATGAACGAACATATCAAAAAAGAATATGGTGTTTTAGTACCTTATGATCGTCAAAGTCCGCGCCATATCGGAACCAATTTTTATATTGATGAAGTAAAGCTCGAAGCAGCAATCAACGCTCTAATTCAAATGGATGAGACAGAATTTTCTATGAAAT
>JAHDHF010000285.1 GCA_020631455.1 Saprospiraceae bacterium | reverse complement strand
AAACCAGGAACACTCGTCGGCGTACTTGGCTGCATGGCAGAGCGTCTCAAAGCCAAATTGCTCAACGATGAGCATCTCGTCGATCTTGTGATCGGCCCAGATGCGTATCGTGATATACCAAAGCTGATTGCCACGGGTGAGGCTGGCGAGCAAGGCATCAATGTGCAGCTCAGCCGCGAAGAGACTTACGCAGACATTAGCCCGATTCGTTTGGACAGCAATGGCATCACAGCTTTTGTAACGATTATGCGCGGTTGCGATAATATGTGTTCGTTTTGTGTTGTGCCATTCACGCGTGGTCGTGAGCGCAGCCGAAATGCCTTCAGCATCGTAGCAGAATGTACTGAGTTGTTCAACAAAGGCTATCGCGAAGTCACGCTGCTTGGTCAAAACGTCGATAGCTTCAAATGGGAAAACCCAGAGACGAAAGTTGTCGTCAATTTTGCCGAGCTGCTTGAAATGTGCGCCAAGATTCATCCCGATTTGAGGATTCGCTTCTCGACATCGCACCCAAAAGACATCACAGATCAAGTGCTGCACACGATGGCAGCTTACGAGAACATCTGCAACTATATTCACCTGCCTGTGCAAAGCGGCAACACACGCATCCTTGAATTGATGCGCCGCACGTACACACGCGAATGGTATATGAAAAAGATTGACTCGATCAGAGAAATTATTCCTGATTGCGCAATCTCAAGTGACATTATCACGGGATTTTGTACAGAGACCGAAGAAGATCATCAAGACACGCTTTCGATAGTTGAGTATTCTGATTACTCGATGTCGTACATGTTTTTCTACTCGGAGCGACCAGATACTTATGCAGCACGCAAGCTTGAAGACGACGTGCCGCTCGAAGTCAAAAAGCGCCGCTTGACAGAAGTGATCAGACTACAGCAGCAGATTTCATTTAATCACAATCAGCGCGACATCGGTAAGACATTTAAAGTTCTCGTCGAAGGAACGTCAAAACGCTCAGATCAAGATCTTAAAGGCCGCAACAGCCAAAATAAAATGATCGTATTCCCAAGGCTCGATGGCGTCAAGCCAGGCGACTACGTCTATGTCAACGTACACGAAGCGACAAGCGCGACACTCAAAGGGAATCAAGTCGTCGAAGAAGCTGCTTTAGCGTCTTAGTCGATTTTAGAGAAGTTTCACAGTCTGAGACGAACTTGTCAAGCGGCAGAGCCATTACATTTGTGCATCTGACATTTTGACACTTTGAATTTACAATCCATCAAACAACGCTTCGGGATCGTCGGC
>JAHDHF010000284.1 GCA_020631455.1 Saprospiraceae bacterium | reverse complement strand
ATACGCTTCACTTAATAATGCATCTATGTTGACATTATAAAAATCAGCATCACCGAGATGCTCAGAGCGATCAGCATACACAAGTCGCTCAGCTTCGATCATTAAATGAACAGCTTGCGGCGATTGGTAGCCAAGTTCTCTGAGATCGAATGGCTCGATGAGTTCGAGTAATTGGGCAAGGGCGACTCCTCCACTCGATGGCGGCGGCATAGAGACAATTTCATAATCTTGATCGCCATCATCTGTGTACGTCGTTGTGATTGGCTCACGCCAAATTGGCTTGTAAGCAGCGAAATCTTCTTTCGTCAAAATGCCGCCTTGTCGCTGCACGTGATTGACAATAGAATCCGCAATCCAAGACGTATAAAATGCCTTAGGATATTCGCCTTGCATGACTTCAAAAACGCGATCAAGGTCAGAATTAATGAGAATGTCTCCTTGCTTGACTGCGCCTCGATCGTAGCATGAGCCAGCTGCATATTCAGCAAAATCATCGGCGTGTTTTGTATGAATGGCTGCTTCCGCCTCTGTGAATTGATAGCCGCTGCTCGCATATTTACGAGCCGAGCGGAAAAGCTCATTCCACGTCACATTGCCTGAAGGAAAACGATCGAGCATTACTTGAATGCCTGCTGGCGTGCCAGGCACTCCGACTGCAAGCGCTCCGTAGCGACTTAACGAATCAACTGCATTTCCGTTAGTATCAAGATACATGTCTCGCGTAGCAGCAAGCGGCGCCATCTCCCGAAAATCAAGTGTGTAGTTTTTTTGTGTAGCGGCGTCGTGATAGACTAAAAATCCGCCTCCTCCGAGATTACCTGCGCGCGGATAGACAGCCGCCAAAGCCAACTGGACAGCAGCTGCTGCTTCGATTGCATTTCCGCCTAATTGCAAAATCTCAATTCCTGCCTTTGTCGCTAAAGGATGAGCCGACACCACGACAAATGAATCTGCCTCGACATCTTTGACGATTGTGTACGGCGGCTTTGATTCTACTCGTTCTGTGACGCTTGGCGCTTGCTTACAAGCAGCAAAAAATACGAGAATACATAAAAACGTACAGGCTTGTTTCATGCTTCAAAAATACCGAAATCAGAAGAACTTGTATGAGCCATCCCTCGCTCATGTACATTCGCTCGGGTCGCTTTGCTGCGTGGCTCGCTGTTCGCTCGGCCTCATCGCTGCATTTGCAGCTTCTGAGTCTGGCTGCGCCACCACTTCGCAGCGCTTGTCCGAAGAGTGATTGTATATTTGTTACATGCTGGTCTTAGAG
>JAHDHF010000283.1 GCA_020631455.1 Saprospiraceae bacterium | reverse complement strand
ATCGGAATCAAGCCAGACTGCACATCTTCAACGAGTTTTTGCTCCACGGGATCCCATGTCGTGCGATAGGGATTGATGTTGGTTCGAGCTGTGACGTTTTGGACATCAAGCGCAAGCCACCAGGCAAGATTAGGTCGATTGCGACGATACGCAAAGCGTAAATCAAGTCGCACAAAGGCTGGAGCTTGGTCTTCGAAGGCACGCGAGGCAATTTCGATCGGTGCTTGTGCCGCTGCCGAAAGTGCATCATCAAGCGGTGTCGATCTCAGGCCGCCATTGGCTGTAAAGCGTGCGCCGACTTGCAGCGCTGATGCTTTTTGCTTGCCAAGTGTAAATTCTTTGGCGCCCATCGTGGTCGTACCCCAGCCACTGTTAAATCGTGTATTGTATCGCTGACCATCGGTAGCTACATAGGTCGAATTAAAAAATGAGCCCGACATCATCGCAAACCAACCATTACGAAATGATCGCTCGACGACAACATCAAGTCCCATGTTGCGACCTGTACCTTCGCTGATCAAAGCAACCGTCGAAAATCGATCGCGATCATTGAGTGGCGAGTAGGTTTCGTAGCCGAGGACATTGCTCACTGGCGCATCAAATAAATGCTGATAATAGACTTCTGATTTAATAGAGAGCGCATCACTGATGGCATAATCATAGCTCAAGACGAGATGATGTGATTTAATCATTTCGAGATCGAGATTTGGCAATGCGAGGCTGCTTGTAGGAGGCGTCAACGTAAAATACGTGCCCCATGGCAGCGTCCGTGAGTGCAGTCCATAAGCAAATGACAAGGTGCTTTTTTGGTTGACATTGTACTTTAATGCGAGACGTGGATCGATGCTCCACGTATTGTTAAGTGCAAGAAATGTCGCATGAAATCCACCAAGCAATGTCAGCTTCGGACTAAGCTTGTATTGTGCTTGTGCAAAGCCTTGAAATAATCCTGTGCTTTCTTTGACGCGCACTTGATCTGACAACAAATCAGATATCGTATCTCGCTCTTGTTGCAAAATGTCAAAACCAATTCGATGAGCGAATAAACCTGCTTTCATGGTCAATTTGTCATTGATTCGATTGCTGTAATAGGTTTGTAGGCTAAGGCGACTTTCTTTCGAGTTGACGAGTCGATACGTCTTGGGTAGCAAGCTTGTGCTTACTGTATCATCACTTAATAAAACATTGGTTCCACTTAAGGCGACAACAGTTTTGAGATATGACTTTTCATTGAGAAGCTGTGTGAATGTCGCTCCAATCGCACCGGTCTTTGTAT
>JAHDHF010000116.1 GCA_020631455.1 Saprospiraceae bacterium | reverse complement strand
TATTGCCACGCGCTAAAGTACGTGGCAATACAAATAGAAAAATCCGCTTCGCTCATTGCATTCGCTCGCGCTGCTCCTATCCCTCAGCCGTAAAATCTCCTAGCGATACTTTTGGTTATCGAAAGCGTTTCTCGGACAAGCGCTGCGAAGTGGTGGCAAAGCCAGACGCAAACGAAGTGAAGCGGCCGAGCGAATAGCGAGCCACGCAGCATAGCGACCGCAGCCGAAGGCTGCGGATGGCCCATAAAAACAATTGTAATTCTAAATAGTACGATCGTAAGGCGTGCGAGTGGCGATACTGCGACCAAGCGTCATGGCGTCGGCATATTGGAGTTCATTACCAAAGGAGACGCCGCGTGCGATAGCCGAGACAAGGACATCGCTGTCATTCATCATCCGATTGATGTAAAAGATGGTGCTGTCGCCTTCGATCGTTGGGCTGACAGCCATGATGAGTTCTTTGACCTCACTTTGCTGCACACGTGAGAAAAGCTCTTGTATCGTGAGTTCTGCTGGACCGATGCCATCAAGCGGGCTGATGACGCCACCGAGCACGTGATAGAGTCCGCGGTATTGTCCTGTGCTTTCGATCGCCATCACGTCGCGTACAGTCTCAACGACGCAGATGCGGCTTTGGTCGCGGAGCGTATCGCTGCACACTTGACATATCTCAGCATCACTGAGATTGAAACACTGCGAACAGCTTTTTACATTTGCCCGCATCTCAAGAAGGCTTTTGGTAAAAAGCTCAACATCTTCGCTTGGTGCATCTAGAAGATGGAGCGCGAGCTTAAGTGCTGTTTTCTTGCCGATTGTCGGAAGAGATGAGAGCTGTTCGACGGCTTGTTGTATGTATTGGCTGCTGAATTCCACTTGGTTTGTATGCTAGGATGCGATTAGAAAAACGCTTGGTCGTTTGTGTAGGTCGGGTTTAGATAATTGTCGCCATTGTGCGATTCGATACATTTTGATTTCTTGGCTCGTATCTGTCAAGTCTGTCGCTACGCAAAGTCGTGTCTGTTTGGATAAGGCTTCTAAACAATCGCTGAACATAGCATCATTGCGATACGGCGTTTCGATCCAGATTTGCGTGCTGTTGTCTCTTCGCGCTTGGGCTTCAAGTTTTTTGAGCATCGCTTTTCTTTCAGCTGACTTAACTGGAAGATAGCCGTGTACTGAAAATCGCTGCCCGCCGAGCCCACTCGCCATCAAGGCAAGCATCAACGATGATGGCCCAACGAGCGGACGAACCTTTGCTCCAAGCTCATGCGCTATCGAAACGACACGCGCTCCTGGATCTGCTACTGCTGGAAGACCTGCTTCGCTGAGTAAGCCAAGGTCTTTTCCTTCTTGAAGTGTTTGTTGAACAAATGCTCGTAGCTCATTTTCGTCTGCATGTTTTCCATTTTCGATGAGCTCGAGCTCTTGCATACTTGCATTTAGCTTGTAGTGCTTGAGCACTGCTCGAGCAGTGCGAGCTCGTTCAGCAACAAAATGTCGAATTGAACGCAAAAGTGGTAAATCTGCGTCGAGAACGGCAACTGGCTGCTGCTCTGAAAGCGGAGCTGGAATTAAGATTAGAGAGCCAAGAGAAGGGGCAGACATGAGCGTTTTTGGTTGTTCAAAGATAGATCGCCAAGCTTCGTCGAAGGACAATTGGGCATCAGGATATAAGATACTAGCTTTGCAACGCGTTTTTACGTCATAAAATCTAATTCATGAAACATACATCTTTCTTGACTGTCATACTGATGGCAGTTTTATTTGTGGTCTCTTGTTCGCCAAAAACTGCTGATAAAGCAAAAGACGCTGAAGAAGAAATCGAAGTTCGCGATCTCGAACCAGTGATCGTCGAAACTGAAATGGCTGAACCAGAGCCAGAAACATTTGAGCTTCCGAAATACAATCCTGAGTACACGCGTACGCATGACTTGATTCATACGATACTTGATGTCAGATTTGATTGGGCAAAACAGCGCTGCATGGGCAAAGCAACTCTTGAGTTTACGCCGCTTTTTTATACGACAGATAAGATCCGTCTTGATGCAAAGAACTTTGACATTCATAAAGTGCAGCTCAAATCTGCTGGAAACAAAACCTTGAAGTACGAGTACGACAATATGAATCTCGTCATCCAGCTTGATCGCCCCTATAAGAAAGGTGAAAAATTCCAACTCTACATCGACTACACTGCCAAGCCAACCGAAATGGAAATTGGCGGCAGCAGCGCAATTACTTCTGACCAAGGATTATTCTTCATCAATCACGATGGATCAGAAGGCGACAAACCAATGCAGATCTGGACACAAGGTGAGACTGAGCACAACTCAAAGTGGTTTCCTACAGTCGATAAGCCAAATGAGCGTTGTACACAAGAGATGTACATCACTGTAGACAAGAAGTACACGACATTGAGTAATGGTTTGCTCAAGAAGCAAACACCAAATGCAGACGGCACGCGCACTGACTACTGGGTGATGGACAAGCCGCACGCGCCATATTTATTTATGATGGCAATCGGTGAATTTGCTTATGTCAAAGACACATGGAATGGCATGGAAGTCGGCTACTACGTAGAGAAAGAATACGAGCAATATGCACGCAACATCTTCCCATACACGCCTGAGATGCTCACCTTCTTCAGCGAGAAGTTTGGTAAATATCCTTGGTCAAAGTATTCACAGGTTGTCGTCCGTGATTATGTCTCTGGCGCAATGGAGAATACAACAGGCGTCATTTTTGGAGAATTTATGAATGGTACAGATCGTGACCTTGTCGATGTCGCTAATAATGAGCGCATCGTAGCGCACGAGATGATGCACCACTGGTTTGGTGATCTTGTTACATGTGAGAGCTGGGCGAATCTTCCGCTCAACGAAGCATTTGCAAACTACTCTGAGTACATGTGGGCTGAGTACAAGCACGGTCGCGTCGAAGCTGATAACAACCTCCGCAACGAGATGCGCGGCTACATTCAGTCTGCACGTACGAGCCGCCACCCATTGATTTACTTCGGTTATGACAAAGACGAAGACATGTTTGATGCACACAGCTACAACAAGGGTGGCTGCATCCTACACATGCTCCGCAAGTATGTCGGTGATGAAGCATTTTATGAAAGTCTCCGCGTCTATCTCGATCGTCATGAGTACACAGCTGTCGAGGCACACGAGCTTCGCATGGCATTCGAAGATGTCACAGGTAAAGACCTCAACTGGTTCTTCAACCAGTGGTTTTACGAGCAAGGTCATCCAGAGATCAGCGTCAAAACATCATTTAATGATGCAGCGAATACTGTAAGCGTCACACTTGAGCAAACACAAGATCCAAAGCGCAATCCAGCCATTTTCCAATTGCCATTGACGATGGTAGTTTATGCTGGGGGCAAGAAAGAGATTCACGAAGTGTGGGTCAAAGAGCGCAATCAAACATTTACGTTCAAGACTGCTGCTAAGCCTGACTGGGTGGACATCGACCACGAAGACCAAATCCTTGGTGTTGTTTCTTACGAAGAGCGTACTGAAGCAGAAAACATCTTCATTTACAAGAATGCACCAACATTTGCTGACCGCTACGATGCACTCAATGCCATCAAGGGCAATGAATCAGCTGCTGCTAAAGCAGTCATCAAACAAGCACTTGGTGACAAGTCGCGCGTGATTCGCGGATTGGCAGTTGCGTCAGCAGACAAAGAAGATCCTGCTATGCTCGCTAAGATTAAAACAATGGCGACAAGCGACAAGCACGCAGCTGTACGCTCAGCTTCAGTCAAAGCACTTGGCTCTACTGGCAACAAAGCATATGCTTCGACGCTTGAGAGTGCAATGAAAAACGACAAAGCAAATCGCGTCACAGCGGCAGCGCTCTCTGCGATTTCTGACATCGACCCAGCGCGAGCGATGACACTTGCCAAAGACTTTGAAAACTCAAAAAACCCACGCATCCTAGAAGGCGTCAGCTCAATCTACGTCAAGAGCGGCGACCTCAAATATCTCGATTTCTTCGAGCGCAACTTCACAAAGCTCGACGGCTATGCCGCTATTGATTTCTTCGGCAGCTACTATCAGCTCCTCGAAAAATCTGATGATGCGTCGATGATTTCTAGCAAGCTCGCCAACGTCCAAAAAATCGCAACAGATATGGGACAATCGCCGTGGAGACGATACAGCGTCACCAAAGGTATGGCCGATATGCGCAACTTCCTCCGCACGCAAGATGACGCGACCAAAGCGACGCGCAACACCGCTGTCATCGCAGCGATTGACAAATCTATCAACGCGATCAAAGCAGCTGAGACAGAAGATCAACTCAAGAATCTCTACAAGCAATTCTAAGAGACTCAATCAGTTTGTTGATTCAAGCGGCGCGCTCATTTCGAGTGCGCCGTTTTTTTATGACAATTTATTTTGGGCCATGCGCTCGCTAGCTCGCGCACCGCGCTGATTCAGGGTTTCGCTATTCGCTCATCACTCACTGCGTTCGTGAGCGCCTCGTATTCACTCAGCGCCCCTTCCCATCGCTTGTCCGAAGCAGCATCACAAAACAATCAAACGTTTGGACATGAGAGCGCAAAGGGTACTATTTTTGCCAAGCACAGGATCAGAATTTCCAACTATGACAAATCGTTTATTGCTCCTCGTGAGCATCGTGCTCCTCAGCAGCACAAATATCATTGCCCAAGACCTAACATTTGGCTTTAAAGCAGGATTAAACTACAGCGGCATCTCTGGTCCATCAGAGACAACAGCATCAGGTGATGAGCTCGAAGAGTTTCCATTTGTCATGGGTTTTCAAGCAGCCGCCATCGGTCAGTACATGTTTAATGATAATATTGGCGTCGCAGCAGAGCTTCTCTATATCCAAAAAAATGCACGCTATCGCTACGAAGGAGATGGACATAGAGTCTACTACGAGACAGGCGGCAGTGTACCGTACTATGTCGAAGGACAAGATAAAATCACACTTGGTATTACAAATACATATGTTGGCTTACCAATTTATTTTGTCTATAAACCGATCAAGCAGATTCAAGTTGGATTTGGAGCATCAGTTCAATACCTCATCGGGTCAAAAGCTCGTGGAGAATCTACATTTTCGAGTGATGATGTCACAAATGGTCCGATTGTAGTCGATCTCAATTATCAATATCTCTCTGATGAAGCTGGTCAAATTGACCCAAATAATTTGCAGGATGTACAGCTGCCTACGTTTGTGCTTGATGATGCTGCTCCTGGATCAGCTGGAGCATACGCATACTTTAGAGAGAAAGACGGCTCATTCTACAATCGACTCGATGCCTCGGCATTGGTTGAGCTTGATTATATGTTTACATCAAAGATTTATGTCAGTATGCGCTACGAGTACGGACTCCTTGACGCAACAAATAATTTTTACGATCAATCAAACTACAGAACGACAAATGGCGCACTTGATGTGACGCCAGTTTCGAGAAGCGACAAGGACAATTATCAATCTGTGCAGCTTTCGCTCAACTTTTTATTCTAGCAGCTCGGACAAGCGCTGCGAAGTGGTAGCCGAAGGCTAGACGCGACTGCGAAGCAGGAGCGGCCGAGCGAACAGCGAGCCACGCAGCATAGCGACCGCGCTGAGCGAAGTGAAGCGCGGATGGCCCATGATATGATTCAAACAATTTCTTAACAATCGAATGTCTTTGCAAGTGCGGCAGAGGTGCGACCTTAGCGGCATGAGTGATATCAAAGACTTTAATGCGTACCGCACAAAAATGAATGAGCGGATCCTCGGACATGAGGGGAAGTTTATGAAGCGGTTTTTTAATCTTGACACAACAGCGTACAAAGCTGGCGCGCTCGACGAAAAAACGAAAGAAATGCTCGGACTGGTCGCTTCGCTTGTGCTACGCTGCGACGATTGTGTCAAATATCATCTCGGCACCTGCCATGAGCTCGGTATCACTGAAGATGAACTATTTGAGGTGTTGAATATCGGCAATCTCGTGGGCGGCTCGATCTGTATACCGCACACACGTCGCGCTGTCGAATATTGGGACGCGCTCGAAGCTGCAAAGTGAATCTCGTTCTCGACATAGGTAATACGCGCGTCAAAGCGGCAGTATTTGATGGCGACTTGCTCGTATATCACAATGTGCTTGATGAATTGAGCCTTGATATTCTCGACGCTTTGCCGAGTCATCTTGAGATTGATGATGTGATCTTTAGCTCGACATCGACTCATACGGATACATGGGAAGAGGAATTTAGCAAACGCATTAATGTATTACCATTCAACACATCGACACCTGTGCCTGTACAGATTTTGTATCAATCGCCTGCTACACTCGGACAGGATCGTCTTGCAGCGGCTGTAGGTGCTGCGGGCTTGTATCCGCAACGCAACGTTCTTGTAATCGATGCTGGCACCTGTATCACAATTGACTTTGTGACTGCTGATGCTGATTACTTGGGTGGCAGCATTCACCCTGGTATTAATATGCGGCTCAAGGCGATGCATACGATGACTGCACGATTGCCATTGGTTCAGAGGCAGCATTTACCGCATTGGATCGGTTCTGATACCGAAACAAGCATTTTGGTGGGTGCTCAAGAGGGCGCTGTCGCCGAAATGGAAACTTTCATACGGCGCTACAAAGCCGCGTATGGTCAAGTTTTGGTGCTTTTGACGGGCGGTGATTCAGGGGTGTTTGAGACACGACTTGAAAGTCAGATATTTGCGCACCCAAATTTGGTCCTTTACGGTCTCAATAAAATCTTGATGTACAATGGTCTTTAATCAATTAAAATCTGTCACGACGCTTTGCTTGCTTTTGCTTTGCAGTCTTTCTGCTTTTGCTCAGCGCACTGATGACAACTCACCCTACTCAAGATTTGGTATCGGCGATCTCGCACCTCAAAATTTGACCGCTGTCAATATGATGGGGCTTCATGCTGCCTTCAACAGCATTTATGACATCAATATAGCCAATCCAGCCTCTTATGGACATCTGCGCTTGACTTCTTATGATGTGGGAGCTTTTGCGCAGTACTCGCGCTTGAAAGCTGGCAATGAAAACCTCGACGTTTGGAAAGGCAACCTCACCAATATCACAATAGGATTCCCGTTTTTTAATCCATTGAATAAAATCGCCTCTGGCGAGCAAAAGCCTTATGAGATCGGAATGGTCATCGGTTTGAAACCTTACTCAAACGTCAATTACAACACACTTTTGACGGATAGCATCGCTGGTGCTGGTGACATTTTGTACAATTATCAAGGCGAAGGCGGCTTGTACAAAGTCTTTACAGGCTTTGGGGTCAATTATAAAAACTTCGCAGTTGGGATGAACCTCGGCTACCTTTTTGGGAAAACTGAAAACATCCGTCAAGTATCATTTCCTGATTTGACGCAGCCCTTCGTCGATGTACTTGATGGCGAAGCGAATTACAGTGGTTTTGTCTATGACTTTGGAGTACAATACGATTACATTTTCAACAAAACTGCTCGTGAAGAAGACAAGCAAATACCCCTGAAGAAATTAACTATTGGATTATCAGGTAACGCGCCACAACCTGTCCGCGTTACAACCCGAGAAATCATTGGCCGGAATAATGTCAACTACACAGGATCTGCACTTGATACGATTTTTACGGTAAGCGATGTGAGCAGCACAACATCGCTTCCAGCGAGCTATAATTTTGGAGCGACTTATTCCGTCGTTGGTAAATCTGTCATCGGATTTAACTTCGAGCAAACGTTTTGGAGTCAGTACCAAAACCCTGTACGTACAGAGACACTTTCAGACTCTTGGAAAGCCTCTGTGGGTGGCGAAATCATCCCTGATGGCCGCTCATACAACAACTACTGGAAGCGAGTGCATTACCGCTTCGGAGCCTATTACGGAGGCGACGCTCGCACCTTCAGTGGCACCCAAATTCGGGATTATGGCATGACCTTTGGCTTAGGTATGCCAATCGCGGTTCGCA
>JAHDHF010000115.1 GCA_020631455.1 Saprospiraceae bacterium | reverse complement strand
GGTTGTCTACTGCAGTCGAATATGTCTTCGTCTTCTTGATTGGAATTGTCGTGTTAGCTTCGATGACGACATCGTAGACGTCATTCATCGTCTCGATACCAAGCGAAAGCGGCGTAACATCAAGAAGAAGGACATCTTTGACATCGCCAGTGAAAACACCACCTTGGATGCTTGCTCCGATAGCAACAACTTCATCAGGGTTGACTGATTTGTTTGGCTTTCGACCAAAGAACTTTTCGACGACTTCTTGAACCTTTGGGATACGAGTCGAACCACCGACGAGTAGAACCTCATCAATGTCGCTGATCGAATAGCCAGAATCGCTTAATGCTTTCTTGCAAGGCTCGAGCATACGCTTATACAATTCGTCAGTGAGCTGCTCAAATTTTGCTCTCGAAAGCTTTTTGACTAAGTGCTTTGGTACGCCATCTACGGCTGTGACATACGGGAGATTGATTTCTGTCTCAGTCGAGCCACTCAACTCAATCTTCGCTTTTTCAGCTGCTTCTTTGAGGCGCTGAAGAGCCATTGGATCTTTACGGAGATCGATGCGTTCGTCATTCAAGAATTCTTCTGCAAGCCAGTCGATGATCGTGCGGTCGAAGTCATCTCCACCAAGCATTGTATCACCATTTGTTGCTTTTACTTCAAAAAGTGTCTCGCCGTCAATGTCTTGAAGATCAAGAATTGAGATGTCAAATGTTCCACCTCCAAGGTCAAAAACAGCGATCTTTTGATCTTTGCCGCCTTTGTCTGCGCCATAAGCAAGTGCAGCAGCTGTCGGCTCGTTGATGATACGCTTGATTGTTAGACCAGCGATCTCACCAGCTTCTTTGGTTGCTTGCTTTTGTGAGTCATTGAAGTATGCAGGTACAGTGACAACTGCTTCTGTGACTTCTTGACCGAGGTATTCTTCTGCGATGCGCTTCATCTTCTGAAGAACCATTGCAGAAATCTCCTGTGGTGAATACTGACGATCGTCAATCTGGATTTTGACAGTATCGTTGTCTCCACGCACGACTTTGTATGACATCTCATCGCCTTCGTCTCCGATTTCGCTGTAGCGACGGCCGATAAAACGCTTGACAGAGCTAAGCGTCTTCATTGCGTTTGTAATTGCTTGGCGCTTGGCAGCATCACCTACTTTGCGCTCGCCATTTTCGAGAAATGCGATGACACTTGGTGTTGTGCGGCGACCTTCTTCGTTTGGTATGACTGTCGGCTCGTTGCCTTCCATAACGGCGACGCAGCTGTTCGTTGTACCAAGATCTATTCCTATGATTTTACCCATGATTGTAAGAGTTAATCGGTTTTGCGTTGTTTGATTTGCCTCACAATAATCAAGTGTTGTGCCTTTGGGTGTTTGATGTCGTTTTGGCAGTCATTCTGTCATGTCTTAAAAAAAGATGTCAGTATTAAAAAGCTGATAAGGAGCTGACCGCGCCATTTTGGCGCGGTCGGGCTATTCGGCAGCTCGCGCAGTACTGCCACAGACAGCCAGCGGCAGCATACGCTATGCGTACGGCGTAGGGATGGAAAGGGGCGCGATAGCGCTCACGAACGTGAGTGAGTGATGAGCGAATAGCGAAACCCTGGATCAGCCCGCCGCGACTGAATCTTGATGAAGGAGCGGACGCCCCAAATTTTCATCATTTAAAAACAGCCGCTGTCTCATGTGGCTGCGCTCGGCCACTCATTGCATTCGTGTCTGCCAGGCACTGCCTTCTATCCCTCAGCCAAAATGCTGCAAACTATTTGACTACTTTTGGCTTTTAAATTGACGTGAAATCATTTCGACTCAAAGAACTAGAACTGGCAATTGCTGACGAGATCATGCAAGGTGCGGAGCAATTGCAATCGGAGCTTGAGCACATTCATGAAGTAGAAAAGGGGCTTTGGCAACCAGTGGCGGCTCTAGGCGGATGTATGCCCGAGGTGTTGATCTCGCGCAATCGTGTCAAGGAGTGGACGTGTGACTGTGGTGAGGCCGATGAGCAGCCTTGCAAGCACGTTGCAGCACTTCTGCTGCGTCGTCTTGAATGGCTGAAAGCTGAAGAAGCAAGCAAAAAGAAAAAGCCTGCTCGGATGAATATCCGCAAGCTCTTGGATCAGCTGGAGCACGATGATTTGGTGACTTTTGTACAGAGCTATGCGCGGACAAACAAGCAATTTAATGTGGCTCTCAAAGCGCATTTTGCTGATCGATTTGAAACTGTTTCTTCGCGAGAAAAGTATGAATCACTTTTAACTGCTGCATATAGATCGGCGAAAGGACGATCGAGATATTTGCGGGCTTCGCGAGTGCGGACATTCATGAAAATGACCTCGCAGATGATTCCGCAGACGCAGGATTTAATTGCTGCCGGAAGTTATAATGAAGCTTACGAACTGATTATTTCTATTTTAAAGCTTGTGCCAGAATGGCTGCAATCTGCTGATGATCGTCAAGACTTGATGTATGATTTTGTCATCGACGCATTTGGATTATTCATTCAATTAAGTAATCAAGAATTGCCGCCGAGTTTGCATGATTCGATCTTGGCAGAATTGTTTGAGTTAAGTAAGGAAAGTGAAGTAAGTAACTTGTGGAATTTTCAATTGAATTATTTTATTCCAATTCAGAATTTAATTGAAACAGCAAGTCAACGAAAGCAAGCGCTTGAATTATTTTCTTCATACGTTTCTCGAAATATTGATTATAAAGGAGTGGGGGGGAGTTTTGTGCTCGATTATTATCATGTGTTGCTTTTAGATAATCCAGAGCAAGCGACTAGATTTTTAATGCAATATTCTGGTAAACCAGAAATACGACTTGTTTTAATCGAAGAAGCAATTAAAAATGAGCAATCGCAAGTTCTGGAAGAATTGACAGCTGACCTTCCGCAGATGGTTCATTTATTTAAAGAAGCGCAGCTTAGACAATTGACAAAACTACTTGGTAAAGAAATAGAGCAATCAAAGCAGCAGCAAGCAATTCAGCAATCGCTTTTGTTTCGAACAGGAAGCTCAAGTGATTTGAGTGCGTATTTATCAAAATTTGAATCGACAGAAAAGAAAGAGCGTCTCGATTATCTCATTTCATTTTTTGAGCGTCAGCATTCTGAAGTCGCTGAAAAATTATTGCCGCATTTGTACTACAAAGCAGAATTGCCTGAAAAGCTCATGAATCACATCGTGTCCCGTAGATCGCTCACGACACTTCAAGAATTTGTAGTTCAGCTCTTGGCGTATGATTATGAAGCTGCACTTGAGTGCTCCAAGCAGACATTAAGCGGATATGTCCAAAATAATGTGGGAGAAGAAAATGCTGAACGCGTCAAAAAAATTATTGCGCATTTATATAATACTAAACAACGCAAAGCTGGGCAGCAGCTCTATGAATTTTTGCTCCAAGAATTTAAACACCGAGACATCTTTGTGTCAGTGTTGAAGCGATAATCACTATTTTACTTTGGCCTAAATTTCATTGAAACTGAATTGATACAATATCGCTCGCCAGTAGGCGGCGGGCCGTCATTAAAGACGTGGCCAAGATGTCCGCCACAATTGCCGCATACGAGTTCGACGCGACGCATACCAAATGAATTGTCTGCAATTCTTTTTATTCCTGCAGAATTGAGCTCGCCCCAAAATGCTGGCCAGCCGCAGCCGCTGTTATATTTTTGCTCTGAGTCAAACAAATCAGTATCGCAACCAGCACAAGAGTAGGTTCCTACATCGTAATGCTTGTCATATTCGCCAGTAAATGCTCGCTCGGTACCACTTTCACGTAAGATGCGGTATTCTTCAGCTGAAAGTTGTTCGCGCCATTCTTGGTCACTTTTTTGCACAGGAAAACTTGACTTGCCGTTCATAATGAGATTGTTTGTGTCACAAAATGTAATTTAATCCGTATACTAGAACAACCAAATTACCTGAAGTGAGTTCGTTTGCAAAATATATTCTTTTTGGAGTGTTTTCGTTTTATTTAGCGACGAGCTGCTTTGGGCAAAATAAATATGGACATACCCAAGCTGGAAATGCTTGTAATGGTTTCATCATTTTAAAAGATGGAACGAAGAAAT
Source organism: Saprospiraceae bacterium (assembly GCA_020631455.1). Taxonomy (GTDB): domain Bacteria; phylum Bacteroidota; class Bacteroidia; order Chitinophagales; family Saprospiraceae; genus JAHDHF01. The sequence continues at coordinate 3,903 of JAHDHF010000115.1, read as the reverse complement.
TGGGAATTGTCTATGTGAAATCATTGACACGAAATGAGGTCAAAGTCACATTTAAAACGAATGGCGGCAAAAAGAAAACTTACAAACCTAGCCAACTTCAAGCGTATCAATACTCCTACAAAGAAAAAGATCAAACCAATAATTGGATTCACTATTCTTCCTATTACGAAGTCAAAACAGTTGATCGCGCACCGATACCTTTTTCTCCAAAAAAAGTCTTTTTGCATCGAGAGATAAAAGGCGATATTTCCCTGTACTCATTTTATTACGAAGATCGGAGCGATGTGCAAGATCCAGTAAAGTACGAATTTTATATCGAGACGGCTGCTGGTTTTTCAAAAGTCAAGAAAGATGAATTTGAATCTCTAGCTCGCAAATTGTTTAGAGACTACCCTGCAATGATAAAGCGGCTTGGCACTCGAGGATTCCGATATAATAATTTGCATCGTATGGTGCGAGATTATCAATTTTTCAAATTAAATAATCACTCACCAGATGAATATCGAATTGCTCCAGGAAATTATTACGATGGAGAATAAAACCTATAAATCCTTGTAGCGATTAGCTTTGAAACCAAGGCGTGCAAAAAAATGCTGAATACTAACACGCAGCACACCAAAACCATATTTCATGCTTCGTTTAAAATTAATTGAAGATGCTTCTTCAAAATACTTCGTCGGGCAGCTTACTTCTCCAAATCGAAAATCAGCAAATGCAATTTGACTCAACATTTCATTGTCAAATACAAAGTCATCATCATTTTTTGATAAATCAATTTTCTCTAGAACTCGTCGATTAAAAGCACGATAGCCAGTATGGTATTCAGACAGCTTTTGTCCGATTAAAAGATTCTGAGCAAATGTTAAAAAACGATTCGCTACGTATTTATATATCGGCATTCCACCTTGTAATGCACCTTTGCCTAAAATACGAGAAGCAATAACAACATCATATAAATCTTGTGCAATTAAATACGCAATACTTGGTACGAGTAATGGCGTATACTGATAATCAGGATGCACCATGATGATGATATCAGCATTAATTTCTAATGCTTTTTTATACAATGATTTTTGGTTGGCTCCGTAGCCGCGATTATCTGGATGAACGATGATATGATCGATGCCAAGTTTTTGACTTAACTCCACAGTTTCATCAGTACTAAAATCATCGCATAAAATCACTTCGTCAACAAGATCAGTAGGCAGCTCTCTATATGTTTTTTCGAGCGTTTTTGATGCATTATATGCAGGCATCACGACGACCACTTTTTGTCCAAGTATCACAACGCAAATGTATCACGACTCAGCTTATTAGTAGCCGACTCAAGGATGGTAGAGAGTGCGTCCCGACTACTCAGGAGGACAGCAGATGCGAGCGTCCCGACTACTTAGGAGGAAAGCGAAGCAGCCGAGCGCAGCCACATGAGACATGATGGTAGCGATGACTAAACATGTATTTTGGGGCGTCAGCTCCTTCACATGTTCAGTCGCTGCGGGCTGTGCAGGGTTTCGCTATTCGCTCATCACTTCGCCTCCAGCTCGTGAGCGCTGACGCGCCCCTTACCATCCCTACGCCATCTCAGTGTGTTGAGCAGCCATCATGGCTGTCTGTGGATGACTGCGCGAGCTCTCGTACAGCCTGACCGCCACAGAACGACAGCGAATGTGGCGGTGAGTCACAAAAAATCATCTTGAGAATTAGGTGATTAGCACAATTTTTGGTTTTCTTTAACGTGTCAAAAGAGAATGAGCCCCCTAGACTCATCATTTTAGACTGGCTCACATGCAAATACTTCAACTCACCAAGAAATTTCCATTTCCCATACGCGATGGTGAGTCGATAGCGATCACAGCTCTCTCTAGAGGTCTCTCTCAGCAAGGCTGCCAGATTTCATTGCTTGCTATGAATACGAGCAAGCATAGATATTTTGGAAGCGACTACGCCAAAGAACTTGCATGGTACAAGCAAATTGAGCGCATTGAAGTAAACAATAAGCTTAATGTATTTGCTGCTTTCCGTAATCTTTTTTCAAGCAGCTCGTATCATGTCAATCGTTTTATATCAAACGATTATGCAGCTCAACTTGAAGCCATGCTCAAGGAGCAGACTTATGACATCGTGCAGCTAGAGTCGATGTATCTCGTTCCATATATTCCGATCATACGCAAGCATAGTTCAGCTCAGGTCGTTCTTAGAGCACATAATGTAGAGCATGAGATTTGGGAGCGCATAAGCGCAAATACGAGCTTCGCGCCCAAGCGTTGGTATATAGATCACTTGACAAGGAAGCTCAAAAACGTTGAGGTGAAAATGCTTGACGATATTGACATCTTACTCGCTATTACGAAGCGTGACTTGGACTGTTTCACCATGCTTGGATTCCAAGGTCGAGGGCATGTTGTGCCGATTGGCATTGATCGTAAAGTCTGTCAGATTGATACAAAATCATTTGAGCATCAGCCAACATTTTCATTTATCGGCTCACTTGACTGGATGCCAAACCTTGAAGGCGTCGATTGGATGATAAAGCATGTTTGGGATTCAGTCCTTGCTAAGCATCCTTATGCAGTTATCGAACTAGCAGGTCGAAATACGCCAAAGCATTTATTGAAGCAGCAGCAAAAAGGCATTTCATTCTTAGGAGAAGTACCAAGTAGTATAGACTTCTTAAATCAACATAGCGTGATGGTCGTGCCGCTATTGAGTGGTAGCGGTATGCGCGCAAAAATAATTGAAGGAATGGCTTTAGGGCGTGTTGTCATTTCAACTACCTTAGGCGCAGAAGGTATTGGCGCAACACACAAGCAAAATATCATCATTGCTGACACAGCAGAAGATTTTGCAGCTGCAATGAATTGGTGTTTGTCAAATCCAGATAAACTGCAGATCATCAGTCAATCAGCGCACCAATTTATTGTTAAGAATTACAGCAGCTCTGAGATTGCTGCTACCGTTTTGTCTAAATATAGAAGAATGGCGATCGCTGTATAAACAGCCAAGCAATGTCGCTACCTTCGCGACACCAACGCAGTACGTGTTTACGGCCTCTCTCATCATAGCGATTTTAAGCGGTTGCATCTTGCATACCTATATATTCTATCCGCTAATCATGCGGGCACTTGATACGCCATCATTTTTTAAAATCAAGCCAACTCCAGAAGACAAACTTCCTCAGGTTTATGTCTTGATGGCAGTTTATAATGAAGCAGCTGTCATCATTGACAAGATCAAATCAATAGAAGCGATAGATTATCCAAGAGACAGACTCGAATTAATCATTGCTTCAGACCAATCAGATGATGGAACTGATAATCTGATCAAATCATATTCGACCAGTCTTAAATTGACTTTGCGCCGTTTGCCTCAACGCTCAGGTAAACCCAATGCAATCAATCAACTCGTTGAATTTGCCCAAACGCAAGCAAACTTCAAAGACAGTATTTTGCTGCTAACAGATGCCAATGTGATGTTGTCCGAAGGTTCTCTACGTCAACTTGTCTATCTATTCGAAAATCCAAAAATCGGTCTCGTTGATGCAGCAATGCATCATATCGGAATAGACAAAGAACAAGGCGTATCTGCAAGTGAGAATACGTACATCAATCAAGAGAGCAGATTAAAAATTGCTGAAGGACATGCCTTGGGAGCAATGATGGGACCATTTGGAGGCTGCTTTGCAATGCGAGCCAAATTGTATGTGCCCGTTCCTTTCAATTTCCTTGTAGATGATTTCTTCTTGTCTATGAATGTGCTTAAGCAAGGCTATAAAACAATGAGCCAACCAAAAGCCATCGTCTATGAAGATGTCAGCCATTCATTGAAAGAGGAGTTTCGACGAAAGAAGCGAATTTCGGCTGGCAACTGGCAAAATCTCAAGCACTTTTGGCCCATGATCTTCAA
>JAHDHF010000282.1 GCA_020631455.1 Saprospiraceae bacterium | reverse complement strand
ACGAGTTGCGGACGATAGACTTCAAAATCATTGACATAGACAAGATTCTCGTCAAAGTTTCCGCCACGTACAGTGTATTGCGAACTCAGTTCGTCAGAGCTGCTCCGTACGCCGATTCCGACTTTTGAAATCAGTTCTTCGACAGTGCCTGTAATTCCTGGAATAAATTCGAGTTTCTCAATATCAGTTTTGATTTCGCCATCGCCAATGCCCGTATTTGGATCATCGATGACTTCAATGACGTCAAGATCAGTTGGCTCAAGTTTGATGTCAAAGTCTTTGAGTTTTTCGCCGCTGCTGAGCGTCACATCAAATTCTTTTGCTGCAAGTCCAAGCCCTTCAAAAACGAGTTTAATATTTCCAGTTGGCAGATTTTTGAGCTCGTACTTGCCGCGCTTATTCGTCGCATCGCCTTTGATAAATTCACCATTCTGAAATGCTTTGACTTGTACATCAAGTTCAAATGGTGATCCTTCTTCGTCGGTGACTTTTCCGCTGATACTTTGTTGAGCGCTCAACGAAGCAGCCAAAACCAAGAAAAAAATCAGTGCAAATTCTCTCATGAAAATAATTGTGTACGTTCTCGAAGGATTAAACGAGAAGTGAGTGCGGATCAATATGTTTGAGCTTGGCAATCGTGTCGGCTGGATGACTAGACTTAAATACAGCACTGCCTGATACAAGTACATCTGCACCAGCTTTGAGAACAGCTTCAGCATTTTGGAGACCAACGCCTCCATCAACCTGAATACGAGTATTTAAATTTCGAATAGTGATTTGCTCACGCAGATAGCGGCATTTCTCTAATGCACGATAGATAAACTTTTGCCCACCGAACCCTGGATTAACACTCATCACGAGCACCATGTCAAGATCTTCGAGCACATCATCAAGTGCAGAAGCAGGTGTATGTGGATTGATCGCGACACTTGCTTTTGCTCCAGCAGCTTTAATCTGTTGGATGACACGATGTAGATGCGTACATGCTTCATAATGTACAGAAATCACTTCAGCACCAGCATCGACAAACGCCTCGATGTAGTCACTTGGATTTTCTATCATTAAATGCACATCAAAAACTTTTGTACAGATTGGACGAAGCTGCTTGATGATCGACATCCCAAACGAGATATTCGGCACAAAAACACCATCCATCACATCAAGATGCAGCCAGTCTGCTTCAGAAGCATTGATCATCTCAATGTCTTTCTTAAGATTTGTAAAGTCAGCCGCCAGCAATGACGGCGCGATCAAATGTTTTTGTCGTGCCATGATACACGAAGATACGACC
>JAHDHF010000114.1:4013-7983 GCA_020631455.1 Saprospiraceae bacterium | reverse complement strand
TTCATTCCGCGGTAATTATAAAAAGCTAGGCTACCGTACTGCCGGATCCCGAATTCTCAGGAGGATAGCCCGCCGCGACGTAGGAGCGGATGCCCATCTTTTTTATGAAAAATGATTTAACTAAAATCGTCTATTTCTGCTGCTTCAGGAGAGAAAAGCGACATATCGATCTTGCCTTGTTCTGCAAATCTGCACCACTTGCAGTTTTTTTCCTTGCAGCCTTCAAAATAAAGTTTTTGAATGCTGCTCCAAGTGTTTTGAAGTATTGGTAGGAGAAGTGCAGAGTCTTCTGGCCCAAGCTCTAGCTCAAGCATAGGGTTTTCTGGTTCAGTGCTTACAGTGTCAATGATTCCTTTTTTGACAATTGTTCCAGGGCGAAAATGCTGATACAATAGTTTATAAAAAACAAGCTGCCGCCAGCCTTTTGCATTTTTACTCAAGGGATTTTTAGGTGGCGATTTGACGGCATTGGTCACAATACCTGTCGATGTTTTATAATCTACGACTTGGATATATCCATCATTTACTTCATCGATTCGATCGATCGTTCCTTTCATTTTAATGCCTTCATATTCGACTGTTTGAATATGAACTTCAGTAAAAGATTCTTGCGGCAAATCTCTACGCCGCGCAGTATACCAATTGGATAATGCAGAGCGACCATTTTCGAGGAGGTGATCAAATTCATTTTTTTTCAAGCTGTACCTATAGCGCGATAATTCGTATTCATAAATTTCGAGAAGCGCATCTTGAGTCAAGAGTTGTTTTTGCGGATGTCGTTTTCTAAGATCGAATAAGCGTTCTATTGTAGCGTGGATCGCCGTACCGTATAGTCGATACGAATCTTTTGTTTCTGGTATTTTTAATACGTGTAAAAAGAAAAATTTTAATGGGCATTGGAGATACGCTTCGAGCCCTGTCGCACTTAAAACATAATCATCAACAATCGACTGAATAAACGATGTGTCAAGTGATATTAGGTGCTGTTCTTTTTTTGGTTGTAAACTGAGCAGCATCGCCTCTCGAAGATTAACCTCTATATCTGCTGCTATATATTCTGAAATATGATTTCCTGCTTGGAGTTCTTGTACAAATTGACACGGCAATTCTTCTTTCAGTTTATTCCCCTTTACTCGAGTAGAAGAGTATGTCATAAAAACATTCTTTCGAGCACGCGTCAAGGCAACATAAAAAAGTCTTCGATTAGATTCGATTTCATTTAATCCTTCGTGGGGTACGAGTTGTTCTGGCAGGGTATATCGTTTTGAGTTTGTATTTGTCCAAGCAGTATCAGAAATATCGTATATGATGACATGATCAAATTCGAGTCCTTTGCTGCCGTGGGCTGTTGTCAAAAAGATGCCACGCTGCATATCCTGGAAAGCGGCGGTTGGCAGCGTTGTTTTCGTCACATTCATCAGACGAATTAAATCCAAAATTGAAGCAAGTGATTGTGTCTCGACTTGCTTAATTCGTTCTTGGATAAAATCCATAAAGACTTTAATCGACGTCAATTCTTGTGCTGCATTTGGATGATCGAGCGTGTATCGCAGCAGTCCACTTGAGTTTAAAAGCAGCTCTGCCAGTTGATGTACTGTTGATGTCAGCGAGTGAGAAATCCAAAGTTGAAGCTGACGACTGGCTTCTTGAAAAGCTGTTTGATCGAGCTGTAGACTCTCTTGACTGAGATCAGCTTCGAGTGCATGTCGCCAAGTCGGCCATTGTCGGTTTTGAAAAATAGAATAACTCAATCGCGCGACGTCTTGAGTCTCGACAGGCGACCAAGGCATCATCAGCCAATTGCTAAGATGACCTTCGGCGCTATACGGCAGCCGCGTTTCTTGTTCGATGAGTTGAAGCAGCGAGATCAAATGCTTGACACATTCGCTATCAAATGCATTTGGAGCACGATTGACTACAAATGGTAATTCAAGTCTTTGGAGCGTATCGACGAGTTCTTCGACATGATCATGATTGCGATAGATGACAGCAATTTCTTGCGGTTTTGCTCCGCGCGAGATGAGCTGCTTGATAAACGCACTTATGCTTACAGCTTGCTCGAGTCCATTCTTGTAAGCTGCTAACGAAACGCCATTTGTATATGTAGCACTTGGACCAGCGGCAGTCAAGTCTTTTGTCAAATTCAGATGATTGAGACGATTCAATAAGCGAAGCTCATTGTGCCCAATCAAGGTGTGAGAAGCATCGAGGATCGTTTGAGACGAGCGGTAGTTTGTCTCGAGCGTGATGACTTGCATTGAGTCTTCGTACGAGCGATAAAATTCCTCTAGGTTTTCAAGCCGCGCTCCTTGAAACTCATAGATCGCTTGATCGTCATCGCCAACAACTAGGATGCTCGGCGTATCCCAGTATTCGATCAGATGCTTGACGATTTTGTTTTGGCTGCCATTGGTATCTTGATATTCATCGACGATGATGTCGAGATACTGCTCTTGATAGCGTCGGAGTAGCCACTCGTTTGAGCTAAATGCATCGATCACCAGCCGTATCATATCGGCATATTCGAAGTAGCCCCGTTTTTTGAGTAGATCTTGATACGTATCATACATCGATGCAAGAGCAACTGTACGATTGAGTCGATCTGTTTGCTTTTTTATCTCCGATAATTTCGGATCACCTTTTTTATTTGGCTTCCTATTTTGTTGATATTGATAATTCGGATTATGCGGCAGGCTTTCAATCTCAAATTCAGCAGCCATTTTAATGTGCTCGTATTCCCAAAGCTCTGACTTCATGGTTTTGAAGAGATCAGACAATGTGCTGGTCATGCTCTCAGGATTAAAGCGGCCATATTGACGAGCCACTTCAGGGTGCAGTTTGAGTACATCGCTCATGATGTCAGCTTTTGCGATATCATCGAGAGGCAACGATTCTGCTTGGGCAAAAATGGCTGGATTCTCTCGTATGACTTTACCACAAAATGAATGAAAAGTCGAAACCGTCACGAGATGGGCAGTTGTACCAAGCAATTTACGTAAACGCTTTTTGAGCGAGGTGACGCCCGCATCAGTAAACGTCAAGCACAGAATACTCTGCGGGGTGGAATCCGTTTGAGTCAACAGATACAAGACTCGTGCTGCTACAAGCTGCGTCTTGCCAGTTCCAGGGCCAGCGATCACCATTACAGGTCGATCAGTTTGCTCTACAGCTTTACGTTGCTGCTCATTGAGCGAATTCAGTATCTCAAAATGTTTGTCTTCAATCATTCTAGCTCAAAGTACGGCAGCAAAACAAAAGCGGCGATTTGGAATTCCAAATCGCCGCTTTATAAAGTTACTCGATTGTTTATTTCTGCTGACGTGGTCCTGCGTAAACAGGAAATGAAGCACCACCATAATGCGCAAATTTGCGATCAGTCACAACAGGCAGCTTATATTCTTGTGTAAATGCTTTTAGAAAAACAGCAAACTGTGTTGGGTCGATATTGCGCGAATTAGGACGGAGGAAAAAAGCGATACTCGCAATTGAGCCATCCTCATTCCAAAAAACTTTAAACAACATTTTTGTGCCATCGATGTCATAGCTGACCTCTTTGCTGAATGCTTCCATCGCACGCAGCATGTGCACCCAGCTTTTAAACGCCTTGTCGATGTCGCCTGCAAAAGCGTCCATCAAAGACGAGTTATGTCGGCCACTCAAAAATTCAAATGCATCTTGATCCTTGTGGATCTCAAATGCCTTTGGCGGCACAGCTTGTTGCGCAGCAGCATCCATGGAGACGAGCCCACAGAGTAGCACAAACAAGATTGGTATATACTTCATTACAGTCATGGTCAGGGGTCTAATACACCCTACTAGGCAAATGCTGTGCCTAGACAGCAAAGCGTAAAGTTACGAAAATCAAAACCTACTCTGTCATAAAACACCCAACAAGTCTTTTATTTAACATCAAAACGCTGATTTGGGGCATTCCGCTGCGCCACAATTGTGGCTTGCGGTCGGGCTATAC
>JAHDHF010000114.1:0-3913 GCA_020631455.1 Saprospiraceae bacterium | reverse complement strand
CTGCTTACTATCCCTATGCCGTGTCGATTTTGCTTGAGTTTGGGATATGCTTCAAGAGCTTGCGTATGCTTGCCTCGATCTTATCGTGAGGCAGCTCTTCATTGGCGACGTAATGAAAAATGATTGCAGCAGATTGTTCCTTATTATCAAGCTGCTCGTAGAGTAGATGTTTATTCAAGCGGTAGGCTTCTCGTATTATGCGTTTGATTCGATTGCGATCTACGGCTTTTTTGATGCGCCGCTTGGGCACAGCAAAGGCAGCTTGAGTCTGCTGCTCCGCATCACGCAGTAGCCAAACCGCTCTGATCGGATAGGCAATCTTTGACTTGCCTTCGGCAAATGTCTGCTCGATAAGCTTACGACTTTTGAGCCGCTCTGCTCGTTTGAATGTAAATCTCTGTTCCACTGTCGATCGCAAAGATGCTGTCTTCGAAAGGATTTTTTTTGGACAAGCGCTGCGAAGTGGTGCTGCTTGCAGCAGACGCGAAGTGAAACGAGCGGCCGAGCGAACAGCGAGCTACGAAGCATAGCGACAGCAGCCCCATTTTTCTATTTTAATTTTTTATAGAAAAATGGGGCTGCTGATGGCCCATAATTATTAGTTCACTACGGAATTAAATCAACTAAATTTGCTTGGAGCACGCTTTTGTCGCTACCAGTACGATGAACAAATGCGATGACTTTCATTTTAGCCGCATTAAAATTACTCGGCACAGTGTAGCTGTAATTTGTATTGATAATGTCGCCAAAATTGGTGCTTGATGTGATCGCATCGCCATCAAACGCAGTAAGTGTTTTGCGAAGAATAAACTTGTGCTCATACGTCGCTTCAAATCCTGCTGGCGTGAGCTGCTTGTCTAGCACGCCCGACTCAGTGAGCATGACCGTGATACCTACGGCATCACTCACATCAGCTAAAAATGAAGTCTCGACATCGAGGTTGAGTAGGCGACTCGTCGAGTCATACGTATGCGTCAGCTCGACTTCGCACTGAGGCTCGCTACCAAGCTCTTGGAGCAAGTAGCCATTCCAAGCACTTGCTGGCGTGATCGGCAGCTCAGGCTGGCCAGAGAAAAGGCGACGATTGATCACGGCACATGGAAATCCCGAAAGAGGTCCGATATGCGTTTCTAGAAAGTCGCCCTCTGGAGTACGGAAATCATAGTTGCTATCGCTATACGGTGGTGAGAAAAATCCTGCATGAATAGAAATCGGGATGACTTTGTCTTCGCCATACGTTGCAATAAGATTTTGGAGCTCAAGGCTGCCACCTGGACATTGCACACAGCGTACACCTGTAAATTCTTCGATCACGACGCGTCGATCAGTCTCGATAGGTGTGATCGTAGGCGGCACTTCTTCGCAGCCGATGACGATAATCATACACGCAAATGCAAAAATCGAAAGTACTGTATTGAGAAAATTCGGTTTCATATTAAGTCGTCTTTGCTTTAAAACGTTGAATTAACAGTAAATCGTGCACCTTCAAATTCTGGCTCAAAGCGGCAGACACCTCCAGTACAAACGATTCCTTCGCGCTGCTTGACATAGCTGAGTGTGAATCTATTTGCACCTTTTGTGTATGAAGTAAAGAGCGAATAAAAGTGCTCAACTTTAGCTGAACCTTTAGGCACGATGTTGATCTCATCACTTACCGAGAATGACCAGTTTGGCGCAATTGTAAATTCGACGAGTCCGTACATCCACTGTCCGAGGTCTTGCTCCGTGTACATGTATTGGAGCTCGGCTCTGATATTGCGTTTGCGCGAGATACGATACGAGAAATCAAGAAATGGCGTGATCGTCTGTACAGTAGGCGCATTTGGTTTTTGCTCAAACACGTCTTGATTGTATTGTCGCCATTGCACACCACCAATGATGCGCATATCGCGCTTTTTCTTGTAAGTAGCTTCTACTTGAGCTTCGCGCCAGAGGAGCTCATTTTCTAGATCCGTAATGTTGCTGACATTCGCGAGTATCGACAATTTTTTATTTGGCGAATAAATAACTTCTCCTTGGAGCGCCAGCTCGCCGAGCTGCTGGACGGCAGGATTATAAAATGTCAACAGTCGATACGAATTTTCTTTCGCGACAGGCGGCAAGAAATTAAATTGTCCTTCGGTTTGCGTTTGCAGCGGCGAAGTCCGAATGTCAAAGTTCTCTGTGCGTTTTGCTTGGAGGTTTATACCAAGACCGCGACGTGAGTAGGAGAGGCTCGTATAGATGACTGAGCCATCTCGATCACGGAGCTGAAGATCAGTTCCGCCAGTTTCGCTCGGCGCCAGTGTCGCTTCTTGCGTTTTGTAAGCAGCCTCGACATACCATGAGAAGCCTTTGTATGTCAATGTATTATACACAACTGGCACATACACATTATATGCAGGCGCAAAACTGTCGATCACAGACAAGCTACTGACACTCGCAGCAACAAGCTGCATATCGTCATCAGTGATCGTACGATTGACAAATCCTGCTCCTGGAGCGATGCTCATGTTATCATTGATTTTATGAAAACCATCGACATGCAAGCCCTTGATGATCGCACCATGATTGTCAAACGGCTCTTGCTGCTTGCCGATGACACCAGAAAAGACCTTTGCAGACCAATTGTCAGTAAAATTGTATTTCAAACGGAGCCCAAAAAGTGCTTGATCTATACCAAGAGCGCGTTCTTCGTAGGCGCGAAACGCAATGCCACTGCCGATTTGGTCGTACATGTGTCCTGCAGTGATTTCCAGCTTTTGAATGCGCTTCTTGACAAAGTAATTGCCTAGACCAATACCTGTAAATGAGCGCGATGGATTCAGCAAGTTCGAATTTTGATAGGTGTCAAAACGAACGCCAAAGTCAAAGCCGCTGATGCTGTAATTGAGATTGAGCCAAGCATTTGCGCCAAAGAATTGGTGCGTGTACTGCGGAGCAGAGATCGTGCTGTCCGCTCTAAAAAATCGAGCATCCGACTCAAAGCTGCCACTAAAAGTCCCTTGAGCAAAACTCACATGCGAGAACGCAAAAAACAATAGCAAAGCACAAACTGAATTCGTCAATGTACGAATCATAAAAATCAGGGTTGAGTGTTTTAAGTGCGTGCCCACAAAACAAAAGAATTGTAAGCAGCCTAAAAATGGCAACTTTTACGGATATTCAAGGCGCAAAATCAAAACAATTGTCACTTGGTATGCACTTTGCCTAGTAGATGACAAGTAATGAACCTACGAAACGCTCTAACACAATAAACAATGACTCGAATTCTTCTTATCTGTTCGCTCATCTTAAGCATGAGCCTCTCGCTATCAGCTCAAAAGATGGTCAAAGCCCTCAAAGCTGACAAGCAGCTCCCATCAGTAGAGCTCAAAACGCTCGATGGCGAAACCGTCAATATCAAAGATTACATCAAAGAAGATAAATTGACTGTTTTGAGCTTTTGGGCGACGTGGTGCTCTCCTTGCAAAAAAGAACTCGATAATATCAATGCCTTCTACGAAGACTGGCAAGAAGACTACAACATGGAATTGATCGCTATCACGATAGACAATCAGCGCAGCCTCTCCAAAGTCAAACCAATGGTCGAAGGCAAGCGCTGGGATTATACAGTATTGAGTGATGTCAATAGCGACCTCAAGCGCGCACTCAATTTCCAGACAGTGCCGTACACATTTATTATTGACGGCAAAGGCAATATCGTCTACTCACACTCAGGCTATGTCGAGGGCGATGAGTACGAGCTCGAAGACAAACTCGAAGAACTCAGCAATAAATAAGACTGAATTAAAAGTTGGGGCTGCCCCTTCATTAAAAAGCTCCTAGAATTTTTTTAGGAGCTTTTTTATTTCGGGTCGGGCTGTCCAGCACTCTCAGCTCGCTTCTTTCATTCGCGAGCTGTTCAAACAACACTTTCCATCCCTCAGCCGAA
>JAHDHF010000113.1 GCA_020631455.1 Saprospiraceae bacterium | reverse complement strand
ACTGGACCTGTACAGCCCCAGTGCTTATGCTCAATACTGGCACCGACACCATAAATATCATGTGATGGATTGCTACGAGTGAATGTCACCCACACAAAGTTGTTGAGCGTCGCTGCTAGAAAATCTGAATCGTCGACAAGGACGATCATAACGATGCCTTGATCGAGAAGACGAGGCGAGAGCTGCTGTGTAAGTGCCGAAATTTCTGTTTGGGCAGCAGCGTGATCTGAAAACTCAGGCGCTTGGATGGCGAGAATGCCAGGACGAGCGATAGTGGGATTGGTAAATCCTGAACTGAGTTTCAAATCTGAAGGAATTGTCGTAGCAAGCGAGCGGAGCTTGTTGCCATGAGCAGCAAAGACGACTTTCGATCCGCCATTCCAGCCTGTGCCTGAGTAGTCGAGCGTGTCGATAGTGGTTTTGGTTTGGAAATGAAGATCGCGAGTCGGATCGAGCCGCTCAAGCACATAATCAAAGAACGCTGGAATGTCTTTTGAGTATGGGACTTTCTCTCCACTCATCGGAGCAGTAATAAAGAGATATTTGGCGAGGCTTGTTTGTCCACTACCGAGAATGTGATTGGCGATTGTGAGAATTTCTTCTGGTCGAGGCTCACGGAATGGCATGTAACGCTCCGAGCCAACAGCGAGTAGGAGCGGATGCACTCCAGCTGCGTCCACAGCATTGAGATTATGTAAACCTGGAAACTCTTTTGGCGTTTGATCACGCACGATTTGATGAATCAAATGCCCAAAGCTGCTGTCTTCTGCTGGCGGACGACCGACGACGGTGCAATGCCAAATCGCATTTTTGCGATGATGCACAGCCTCGACATCCATTACAGGAAAATCATGTGTCAAGCTGTAGTAACCTAGATGATCGCCAAATGGTCCTTCGGGCTTTTTTTCTCCTTTGCGGATGATACCTGTTATGACAAAATCTGCATCAGCAGATAAGACAAATCCATTATGCCGAATGTAGCGAAAGCGTCTTCCCCCAAGCATCCCAGCGAAGGTCATTTCGCTTAAGCCTTCGGGTAAAGGCATAATGGCAGCCATTGCGTGACTCGGCGGTCCACCTACAAAAATCGAAGCTCGAAATGGCTCATCAGACTCGTTGAACATAGTATGATGCACACCAATGCCACGATGGAGTTGATAATGCAGACCGATTTCGTGATTGAGCACATATTCATTTCCGCTGAGCTGGATGCGATACATCCCGATATTGCCTTGCATGACATTCGGCGTCTTGGGAGGCTCAGTATAAACTTGAGGAAGCGTCACAAAAGCACCGCCATCCATTGGCCAGCTGACATGTTGCGGCAATTGATCGATCGTCGTCGTACCCTGCATGATTGGTCCAGTTCGGACTTTTCTAGGAAGTGCTTTGAGCGCTGTAAATGGCGCGCCGAGATAGCGCGGTATATTTTTGAATCCAGATTCTGGATTGGCTCGAAGTTCGAGAACGCGTTGAACGCTGTCGAGCGTTTTCCTAAACAGCCATTCTGTACGTTCAAATGTGCCGTAGAGATTCGAAAGTGCAGGAAATGGGCTGCCTTTGACATTCTCAAACAGAAGTGCGGGTCCTTGGCGATCAAAGACTCGACGATGTATTTCTGCGAGTTCGAGGTTTGGATCGACTTCTATTTTAATACGTCTGAGCATTCCATGTTGCTCAAGATCACGTACTGCTGCTGCTAGACTAGAATATGACATACACTTACAAAACCAACCAAGTCATGCTTGGTTGAGGTAGCGAAGATCATACTTAACTAGATATGACAGTTTATTGATTTGTAATTAACCCAACAGGCATATTTGGATCGAAGTCGCCATGCAAAATTGGCTTTTGCAGTTTGGCAGTATACTTCATGGTTCGAGTATTGACATATTCAAATAGCTCTGTTATCGTGACGATTTTGTCGCCATTTGTATTGGCTGCTCCGCTTAGACCGTCAATCAAAAATTTACTGAAGACTCCGCGACCAAGACGATTTGATTCGAGCGAGACTTGATCTTCGAGCGAAGACATCAATAAAGCAACGCCTCCTTGAGCTTTCAAAAATGCATCGTAGAAGATTCGCGTATTCGTGAAGCCATCATCTTCGCCGCGAGCTGTCAAGCCTCGAGTAAACGAACCACTGTGACAAGCATCTGCGATACAGATTTTGTGCTTGGCTTTACTCATATTCATCAAGCGACTAATATCTTGATGACTCACAGCAGATGATAAATCTCCGTTATAGTCTTGCGGCAAAAAATATCCTCTGAGACCATGCCCGCTGAAATAAAGCATGATGACATCATCTTCATCCGCACGAGCGAATGTCTCACTAATCGTCAATAGGATATCCTCTTTTCTTGCTTTTTCATTGACAAGGATATTCACTTGCTCTTCTGGTAGTGCTCCACCTTTATTGCTTAAAAGATGCGAGTAAAAGTAAAACGCATCGTCATCGGTGTAGCTCAACTTTGGCATCGCGGTGTAATCACTCACGCCGATGACGACTGCATATATATTTACAGTGTTGGCTTTTGCGATTGTTATGATTGGCTCAGGGGTCTTGTCAGCTTGTTTTTGATAATGACCATCTTTCCAAGTACCGATTGTTTCTTTTCCATTTGCTAGGTATCGACCAGATCCATGATATTGACCATTACTAAAACCTCCGCTGTAGGAGCTGCCATCAGACCAAACAAAAGAGCCGCTTCCGTTATAGAGACCATCTCTAAATTGTCCTTCGTATTGACCACCATCTTCGTAGAGATACACACCTGTACCATTTATACAATCTCCTTTTATGCAGCCTACTTTTTGGGCAACTTCTTCTTTTGCTTCAATTTCTTTTCCTTCGAGAGTATTGTCAACCCAACGCCCCTCTAGGATGCGTCCATCTTTGACATAATATGTTCCTTCGCCATTGAGGCGTCCTTCTCTCCATTCACCGACATATCGATCACCATTTTCGAAATACATTGTACCGAGACCAGTCTGTACATTGTCTTTGAAGCTGCCAACATACCAAGAATATTGATTGAAAATGTAGACGCCTGATCCTGATCGACAATTGCCTTCTACACAGCCTTGTCCACGTGATACATATTCGCCATTGACATTTGTGAAGCGGGTGTCAAGCTGTCCGCTTTTAAACACACCAGCACTAATGTCTCCGTTTTTCGTAATCAAGATACCTGATCCATTCGGCATATGGAGCTTCCATTCGCCTTCATATATATTTCCATTAGTGTACGTACATCGTCCCCAGCCATGCATTTGACCATCAACAAAATCGCCAGTATAGCTACTTCCTGAAGTGAATACATAGGTTCCATATCCATTTTCGCAATCACCCGATACGCAGACTTGAGCAAAAGAATTAGAAATGAGTAGCAAGCACGCAATAATTAATGAAGATGATTTATACATCATAGGTCAATCTTGGTTGTGTGTACAAGGTGCAGAACTCTTTAAACATTTTTTGCAAAATTTTTATTGCCCTACATCGTCTTCATTTTACGAATATTCTTTCAACTTGTTGCAAGTTTTTTTTGAGCTGCCGCTGCATTGCAGCGTACGGGCTCTCCGAGAGCTCGCAGGCTAAGCTCCAGACAGCCACTTGCTTGCACAAGTGCAGACAAGTGTCTCATGGAGGCCTGCTCGGACAGCACGTATGCGTGCTGTCTGCTGCAAGCAGCACTCTCTACGATCCCTCAGCTGAGCGATGTTATTTATTCATGGTTTTGAAGCCAAAGTTTACCACGATTGTGTAGAACTCATCTCAATAGAAGAGAGCGAAGATGTACCTTCGCAGCCGTGTACTCAACGTGTATGCAAACGAGCAGAAAGGACAAGGGATAGTAGCGGTGCCGTAGGCAGACGCTCATCACTGTGAAACAGTGTGAGTGGCCGAGCGAATAGCGAGCCGCGCATAGCCCGACCGCTAGCAGCTTGCTGCTGCGGATGGCCCATTATTCTTTCATTCAATTGTATGCAGATCTAACTAATTGACGTTTATCTCATGAGTCAAACGACTGGATCACGTGCTAGATTATTGCTTGCTGATGGCTTCAAGATGGAAGGCGTAGCGATAGGAGCTGTCGGCACTACAAGTGGCGAAATCTGTTTTAATACCGGCATGACTGGCTACCAAGAGGTTTTTACAGATCCTTCGTACCATGGTCAAGTGATGTGTATGACAAATGCGCATATTGGTAATTATGGTACACTCTCGCTTGATGAAGAAAGTGATAGAGTCCAAATCGCTGGCTTGATCTGCAAGAATTTCACAAACGAACATTCGCGTCCTTTAGCAGATCATCCTATTCAGAGCTATTTTGTAGAAAACAATCTGGTAGGAATAGCTGAAGTGGACACTCGCGAAATCGTACGTCACATACGTGATAAAGGTGCGATGAATGCAGTAATCTCAAGCGAAGATCTCTCATGGGAAGAGCTGCAAGCGAAACTGGACGCGACTCCAAATATGGAAGGCTTAGAATTGTCGTCGCTGGTGACAACAGCTCAATCTTACGAAATTGGAGATGAGTCCTCTGACTTGCGCTTAGCTGTTTTTGATTTTGGGACAAAGCGAAATATCCTACGATGTTTTGCTGAACGAGGTTGTTTCGTCAAAGTTTTTCCTGCAAAGACTCCATTTGAAGAAGTCGCTGCTTGGAATCCAGATGGCTATTTCTTAAGCAATGGTCCTGGTGATCCAGCTGCTATGGATTACGCTATCTCTACTGTCAAGCAAATTCTCGAGGCAGGGAAGCCGCTCTTTGGTATTTGCCTTGGGCATCAGCTGCTCGCTCTTGGTCTTGACATCACCACATACAAAATGCACAACGGTCATCGTGGCATCAATCATCCAGTCATCAATCTCGAAACTGGCACTTGTGAGATTACAAGTCAAAATCATGGATTCGGCGTTTCAGCTGATGCAATCCTTCAGCATTCTGACATTGTAGAAGTCACACACAGAAATCTCAATGACCAGACAATAGAAGGCATACGACATCGCGATAAACCTGCGTTCTCAGTTCAGTATCATCCTGAAGCTGCTCCTGGACCACATGATTCGCGATACTTGTTTGATGATTTTATCTCTCTAATGAAGCAACATAAATCTGCATGACAGACTTGACTTTTGAATCAGCAATTATTGACATTCGTGCTCGCGAAGTACTTGACTCTCGTGGTAATCCAACGATAGAAGTTGATGTCATCACCGAGAATGGTACGCTCGGGCGAGCAATGGTGCCAAGTGGTGCAAGCACAGGAAAATATGAAGCACTCGAGCTGCGCGATAAAGATCCTGATCGCTATCTCGGTAAAGGCGTCCTCAATGCAATCGATAATATCGAAACGCATTTGTCTGAATTATTGATTGGCGAAGATGTGTTTGATCAGCGCGGCATTGATATGCTCATGATCGAAGCAGATGGCACAGACAATAAAAGCAAATTTGGTGCGAATGCTATGCTTGGTGTGAGCCTCGCTTGTGCTCGCGCGGCTGCAGCCGAGCTTCGTCAGCCGCTCTATCGCTACCTCGGTGGCCCAAATGCGCGCATTATGCCTGTGCCAATGATGAATATCCTCAACGGCGGTTCGCATGCGGATAACGGAATTGACTTCCAAGAATTTATGGTCATGCCAATGGCTGCTGAGTCGTTGACGCATGCTGTTCGCATAGGAGCTGAGATTTTTCATTCTTTGAAAAATGTCTTGAAAGAAAAAGGGCTCAGCACAAATGTCGGTGACGAAGGCGGCTTTGCTCCAAACATTAGCTCTAATGTCGAAGCAATTGAATACGTCCTCGACGCCATCGAAAAAGCTGGCTACTCAGCAGGTGGAGAAGTGATGATCGCGATTGATGCA
Organism: Saprospiraceae bacterium; assembly: GCA_020631455.1. Taxonomy (GTDB): domain Bacteria; phylum Bacteroidota; class Bacteroidia; order Chitinophagales; family Saprospiraceae; genus JAHDHF01. Next base: position 2,272 of record JAHDHF010000113.1, on the reverse strand, counting down.
GCTGCAAGCGAATTTTACGACAGCGAAGCTGGCTGCTACAAGTTGTCAAGCGGCGAAAGCATGACTTCGGAGCAGATGGTTGACTATTGGGCTCAATGGTGCGAGAAATATCCAATCTTCAGTATCGAAGATGGTCTCGATGAAGACGACTGGGATGGCTGGGCTTCATTGACTGAAAAAGTCGGCGAAGGCGTTCAGCTTGTCGGCGATGATTTGTTTGTCACGAATACTGATCGTCTGTTCAAGGGCATTGAAACAAATGTTGCAAATAGCATTTTGATCAAAGTGAACCAAATCGGAACACTCACAGAAACCTGTGACGCAGTCGAACTCGCGCACCGAAATGGATATACTTCAGTCATCAGCCATCGAAGCGGCGAAACAGAAGATACATTCATTGCAGACCTCGCAGTAGCACTCAATAGCGGTCAAATCAAAACAGGTTCATTATCGAGAAGCGACCGTATAGCCAAGTACAACCAACTTATCAGAATTGAAGAGCAACTGAATACAATTTCAGTCTATCATGGTTCTTCTTTGGTGACTTGGCAGTGATCGAAGTCTCAATGTACCTTTGAGCCATGTCTTTCAAGCGATATTTCATAAAGCAATACAACAAGCTGCCGCGGCTCTTACGAAACAAGTACATACTTGTTTCTGTTGTATTCGTTTTATATCTCGCAATTGGACACGGTCGCACCATTATCGATTTATTTGCATTGCAAGAATCAAGAGCCCAACTCGAAGAAGAAAAAGACTATTATAATTCAGAAATCGAAAAGCTCGAAGAACAGCATCAAAAACTCGAAACAAGCAAGGAAGAGCAAATCCGAATTGCTCGCGAAGAATACCTCATGAAGCGACCAGATGAAGATATTTTCATCATCGAACGTGAATCAGAATAACAAACTCTTACAGATACCGATTTAATTTATCATGGCAGTACTCGTTACTAAAGACTCAAAGATTATCGTACAAGGCATCACAGGAAAAGAAGGCTCTTTTCATGCTGGTCAAATGATTGAATATGGCACACCGATTGTCGGTGGTGTTACGCCTGGGAAAGGCGGTATGGAGCACCTCGGTGTTCCAGTATTTAATACTGTAGATGATGCAGTCAAGCACAAAGGAGCTGACACCTCGATCATTTTTGTGCCGCCTCGTTTTGCAGCTGATGCAATTATAGAAGCGGCAATGGCAGGCATCAAAGTGATCATTTGCATCACAGAGGGCATTCCAGTTCAAGACATGGTCAAAGCAAAAGCTTTTGTTGAGAAAGTTGGTTGTACGTTGATCGGACCAAACTGCCCAGGTGTCATGACGCCAGGCGAAGCAAAAGTCGGCATCATGCCAGGCTTCATCCACAATCCAGGCCGCATTGGTATCGTTAGCCGCTCAGGCACATTGACATACGAAGCAGTCGATCAAGTCACTAAAGCAGGTCTCGGGCAGAGCACATGTATAGGCATCGGTGGTGATCCGATCATCGGCACGACGACGCTTGATGCCGTCAAAATGCTCATGGATGATCCAGATACAGATGGGGTCATCATGATCGGTGAGATCGGTGGTACGATGGAGACTGATGCAGCTCGATGGATCAAAGACAATGCAACGAAGCCAGTCGTCGGATTTATCGCAGGTAAAACAGCGCCAAAAGGTCGTACAATGGGACACGCAGGTGCGATCGTCGGTGGAGCAGAAGATACAGCACAAGCCAAAATGAAAGTCATGGCAGAGTGCGGCATCCACGTCGTCGAGTCGCCAGCGCAGATCGGCCAGATGATGGTCAAAGCGCTTAGTGCTTAATTATTATACTCTCATAATTATGGGCCATCAGCAGCCTCGATTCTCTTTGAGAATCGAGGCTGCTGTCGCTATGCTTCGTGGCTCGCTATTCGCTCGGCTGCTACGCTTCGCTTGCATCTGCTCGTTTCACTCGCACCACTACGCAGCGCTTGTCCACTTATAAATATCAAGTATTTATTTTTAGACAAAAGAAAATCTGTTTTCTTTTGTCATATTGAGCGTAGCGAAATATCCCAATCACTAAGAAGGTAAACCTTAAATCGTTTGGTTTAAAGCAGAGTTCATCCTAGAAAATGCTACTCATTTATCCGCGATCTCACACTCCTACAAGATCAGTTTCTTATTGTAAGAGTGTGTGGGATAGCGGATCAAGTCCGCTATGATAATTTTCTCGGCTGAGGGATAGAAGGCAGCGCGCGAAGCGCGGATTTTATTGCTATAAATTACCACGTACTTTAGTGCG
>JAHDHF010000112.1:1690-8271 GCA_020631455.1 Saprospiraceae bacterium | reverse complement strand
AATTAAATAAACCCCTCTCAAAAAAATAGTCCAAGCTGCAGTCGCGCTTATAACAAGCCCGCGCCAGCCGTCAAGAAAACCGAGCTTCAAAAAATAATACTGCTTAAATTTCCAAGCTGGTTTAATAAAAAGCAACCAGAAAATCGAAGGTCGCTTCATGTACAGCTTTCGATCTTGTGCGCCCCAGCGCGCATATCGTCTCTGTCTTTCAAGAAAATGATCTAGATCGCGGCATGTATAATGTAGAAGTTTATTTTGCAACTGCCCTATTCGACCATCGACGAGCATTTTTTCATGTACTTGAACATTGTTGTATCGAGCAGCACCTTTTTTGATTAAACGTATAACAAAATCCTTCTGCCATCCTGAGTACTTGATTTCTTTTCCTAAAAAGAAATTTTTCCGTTGAATAGAATAGCCGTTGAGTGTATCACCCTTTCCTAGTAAATTTTGTATCTCGATTTTTAATTCTTGAGTACATCGCTCATCTGCATCCAAAATCAGAATCCAATTATGCTTTGCTTGTTCGATAGCAAAGTTTTTCTGATCAGAAGGCCCAACATATTCACGTTGAATAATTGTTACTCCTTTTTCCTTCGCTAATTCTAATGTACGATCCGTACTAAACGAATCAATGACAAGAATCTCATCTGCCCATGATACCGAGTCAATAGCATCCGCAATATGACCTTCTTCATTAAAAGTTGTGATTATGGCAGTGAGCTTCGTCATTTATACCGTAGGATCAACAAAAGGTAATTTTTGAACGACAGCTTTTAAGCGTTTCTTACGAATAGCAACAAAAAATTCTGTTCCCACTTCCTTGAATTCAGTCTTGACATAACCAAGCCCAATCGGTTTATCAAGCGAAGGCGAATGGCAGCCACTTGTCACACGCCCGATGACATTGTCTTCTGCATCCATTAACTCATAACCATTTCGCGGTACACGACGCCCTTCTACCACGAAACCAATCAAACGCTGATCTGTGCCTTCCTTTTTTTGCTTTGCAAAGAGTTCTTGCGAGGGAAAAACGCCAGCTTTCGTTTTCGTGATCCAGCTCAATCCTGCTTCAATTGGAGATGTTGTATCATCAATATCATTTCCGTACAAGCAATATCCCATTTCGAGGCGGAGTGAATCTCGCGCTCCAAGACCAATTGGTTGTGCTAATTCATGCTTCAACACTGCATCCCATACAGTTTGAGCATCATCATTTTTGACATACAATTCAAATCCACCCGAACCAGTGTAGCCAGTAGCTGAGATCAAGACATTCTCGCAGCCTGCGACTTGTCCTTTCTCAAAATGGTAATAGTCAATTTTGCTGAGATCAACATCCGTCAACGCTTGCAAAACTTCATTCACTCTAGGACCTTGCACTGCGATTAAGGCAGTCTGGCAACTGATATTAATCATACGAGTATCGTAAGTATTTTGCTCGACGATCCAGTTCCAATCCTTTTCTTCATTTGATGCATTGACCACAAGCATAAACGCCTGCTCGCCTTCGCTGCATTGATCTTCATCAAGTCGGTATACGATGAGATCATCAACGATACCGCCATTTGCATTTGGCAAACAAGAATACTGAGCTTGACCAATCTTGAGTTTTTTAACACTATTACTCGTTACATTTTGTACAAGCTCAGCAGCTTCTTTTCCTTTAATGATAAACTGCCCCATGTGTGATACATCAAAAACACCAACTGCTTTTCGGGTGTGCAAATGCTCCTCCAATCCCGATGTGTAGACCAGCGGCATCTCGTAGCCTGCGAAGTCAGTCATCTTCGCTCCCAAATCGACGTGCGTTTGATATAATGGTGTCTTTTTCATATCGTACTTTTATTCTCGTACAAATGTATCACTGATGGACATCAATCACACACCCGTTGCAGACATTGCAGCACAAATTAATGCTCAACTCAAAGGAGATGACAAGCAGCTTGTCACTGGCATCAACGAAATACACAAAGTCAGAACGGGTGATCTCACATTTGTCGATCATCCTAAGTACTACAATAAAGCGCTCGAATCAGCAGCTACAATAATTATCATTGATCAAGATGTTGATGTTCCAGAAGGCAAAACAATTCTCGTACATGATCGTCCTTTTGAAGCATACAATTCACTTACAAAACACTATCGCCCATACAAACCGATAGAACATCCGATTAGTCCTGAGTCTGACATTCACGAATCTGCTACAATAATGCCTGGCTGCGTAATCGGTGATTTTGTAACGATTGGAAAAAATACAATCATTTATCCGAATGTCACGATTTATTCGCACTCACAAATTGGAGATAATTGTATTATTCATAGCGGCACAGTAATCGGTGCTGATGCTTTTTATTACAAAAAGGAAAAAGAATATATTAAATGGCATTCTGTAGGGCGTGTTCTCATTAAAAACAATGTCGAGATTGGTGCAAATTGCTGTATTGATAAAGGCGTAAGCGGAGATACAATTATTGGCGCAGGCAGCAAGCTCGATAATATGTGTCACATTGCTCATGGCGTTGTTATTGGCGAGCGCGTATTAATGGCTGCTTGCTGCGCGATAGGCGGAAAAACAAGAATTGAAAATGATGTAATTATGTGGGGACAGGTCGGCGTCAGCAAAGATGTCACAATTGGAGAAGGAGCTATTTTATCCGCTCAAGCTGGCGTCAGTAAATCTCTCGAAGGAGGCAAACATTATTTTGGTTCGCCTGCAATAGAAGCGCGTCAGAAATACAAAGAAATGGCAATTTTAAGACGACTTGCCAAGGAAAAGTAAGCTAAAAAATTGGGGCATCCGCTCCTTCATTCTATTCAGTCGCGGCGGGCTATTCGGCAGCTCGCTATTCGCTCGGCTACTCGTGCGTATCGCACTCGCATCTGCTCCGCACTGCCTACTATCCCTATGCCGAGCTGCTTATGTTGTAGTAGACTGAAAGCGATTGATAAGTTTAGCCAAAGCGACAAAACAAGCTGCAAATACAAGTAGAACTATTAGTAAAATACATGCTGTCAAAAGCACTTTTGAATAACCAAGTTCTAGAACATCAAAAAATGGGTATGGATAACGATCAAATACAAATCCAAGCAGCAAAACATACATAAAGTAGATCAGCGGAATAAATGCTACATTAAAAATATCAATGAATTTAAGCTTTACTTTATCTACAAAAAGAATCCAATACAGAATTATACTCAAGGGATTGATTAAATGTAAAAAGCGATCTGTTAGATATTGTATTCCTTGCGGATTCCAGACTTCTTGCAATAAAACATGATAACCAATCATCACAATCGAAGCATAGGTAATTACACTCAATGAAAATCGACTTGTGCGAAAAAACGAGATCGGTTTATTCAATTTTAAATTAACAAATTCTGAAAGGAAAAAAAATCCAATCAGGCAATTTCCGACGACTGTAAAAAAACTGAAATATCGAATCGAAACAAGCCACAATGGATCGACATTTCGAGAGGCAGCTATACCAAATTGTAATACAACAGCGAAAAGACAAAATAGAAAACCAATTACAGAATAGGCAATTTTGAGTTTTCGATTGTTTACTTGCATTTTTTATAAACTATACTCTAGAATCAAAAGTAAGCAACTCACAATAATTCTATGGACAAGCGCTGCGAAGTGGTGGCGCCAGCCAGACGCCGCAGGCGGCCGAGCGAACAGCGAGCCACGAAGCATAGCGACAGCCGCCACATTTTTCTATTGAGAAATGTGGCGGCTGATGGCCCATTATTTAAATACAATTTAATTCTGCGATCCAAACACGCGAATCAAATTATCAGCTAGCTCAATACCAATTAATGCTTGTGCCTCGATAGTACTCGCCCCAATATGTGGAGACGCAGAGACGGAAGGATGTTGTAATAAATCTGTGCGCGGCGTCGGCTCATTAACAAAAACGTCGAGACCTGCCCCACGCACTTTGCCCGAATTGAGCGCTGCGAGAAGTGCATCTTCGTCGATTGATGTGCCACGAGCTGTATTGATAATGCAAACACCGTCTTTCATTTGATCAAATTGGGCTGCTCCGAGGAGCGGCTTGTCTGTGCTCGGCACATGAACGCTGATGAAATCTGCTTGCGCGAGCATATCGTCCAGAGCAACTGTTTTGACATTGATGTCAAGTGCTTGGCCTTGAATATCGAATTTGATGGAAGCTGATTCAAGTACAAGATCGACTGGCAAAATCTCCATGCCGAGACCCAAACCAATTTTAGCAAGTGCTTGACCGATACGACCAAATCCGATAATGCCAAGTTTTTTGCCTTGAAGCTGCATGCCTTTGGCACAGCCTTTTTTGAGGGCTTTAAATTCAGATGCGCCACGCTCTGGCATCGCGGCATGTGTGGTGTGCAATCCTCGAGCTAGGCTTGCGATGTGACCAATAGCCAACTCTGCAACTGCTAGCGAACTAGCGGCAGGTGTATTAAATACGTCGAGACCTTTATCTCTTGCATAGGCGACGTCGATGTTGTCCATCCCGACACCACCGCGACCTATTGCGCGTAGACGAGAGCAGCCATCGATCAGTTCTTGTCGAACTTTGGTTGCACTGCGTACGAGGATTGCGTCAAACTCATTAAGTTGAGTTGGCAAATCTGCTTGATTGATACGATCAGTCACTACTTCAAAGCCGTGATCCTGGAGTTTTTGGAGTCCTGCGGCGTGGATGCCGTCATTGGCGAGGATGCGTATAGCCATCTGTCTAGTATATTCGGTATTGATTTGAGAAAGTGCAAATGTCTTGACTCTAATTGAGAGACTCAAGTCGCACTCTCCACATTACAACAAAACTTGTCGTGAAAAAAAATAAAAAGCTGAGCAAACAAACGAAAGCAATCAAGCAATCGCCGAAGCGAGATCTTACTGATTTGTATGTCGCTCTCGGTCTTTTTGCTGCTGTTGTCGTGTTGTTTTTTCGGACTACGGGCTATGATTTTATAAATTTAGATGACACGACATTGATACGAGATAATCCGCTCATACTCAATACAACGTTCGATCACTTAGGTCGTTTATTTAAATCTCAGTTTGGCACTCCAGACTGGAAGCCCCTCGTCAACTTGACGTTTATAGCTGAATATCGATTGTTTGGGATGAACGCAGGAGTCATGCACGCAACAAATATGTTGCTTCATGCAAGTACTTCTCTTTTAGTCTACTTTTTTATAAAGCGTTTGTTTAAGCGTTTTCAGTGGCTGCCAGAACATCTTCTGTTTATTTCGGCAGCAGGTGCATTTTTGTGGGCATTGCATCCACTACGAGTAGAGTCTGTTGCATGGACTATTCAGCGTGAAGATGTTTTATTTGGGTTGTTTTATTTACTAGGACTCCATGCTATTTTAAATTATTTGAATCGAGATTCTATTCTTTGGATTTGTGTGGCTTTGCTGGCTTTTGTCTTATCGTTTATGAGTAAAAGTATGGCAGCTACTCTTCCGCTGATCGCAGCGTTGATTATTAGTTATGATAAGCGAGAAAAACTAGGCTCATTAATTTATTATGGTGTTGCAGGAGTTTTCATTCTCGGATTGAGTGCAATCTTTTTTGCAGCAACCACAGGAATAAGTGAGGGATTTTTTGGTGGACTCATTACTCCACTCGCCGAATCTGACCAAGGCATACCGACTAACTTGCAAGAGTTGCCACTTGTAATACAACGAATTCTCGTATTAAATACTCGTTTGTTTTTATTTATTGGACATCAAATTTTACCAGTAGAACAGTCTATTATTTATTTTCATGTACCAATACTTGAGTTATTTGGTAAAGCTATTTGGCTACTTCCATTTTTTAACTTAGGAGCTTTGGGTGGTGCGTTTGTACTTCGAAAAAAAATGCCTTGGCTGTGGTTTGGCTTGCTCTGGATGCTTCTTGCTTTGATTCCTGCAATACTCGTAAAAGGAGAAGGCACAAATTTCTTATCTGATCGCTATACTTATATTTCTGGTATTGGACTTTGCATTGCTGTAATTCCAACGATCTTTTTTTTCTTGAAGAAGTCATCATTCGGTAAGTTGCTCATTGGAATTGTAATTCTATTGTTTTCAATCATGTCGTTTATGAGAGTAAGTGATTGGGAATCGAGTACAACTTTATTTACTGATGCTCAAGATAAATACCCGCAGCACTGGTATCCACCAAATCATCTCGGCATAGAAGAATACGATAAAGGAAATGTCCAAGCTGCTCTACAATATTTCAATAAAGCGACACAGGCAAATCCCAATTTCGCAAGCGCATGGATTAATCTCGGAAATTCATATTTTCAGATGCAACAACTCGATCAAGCTGCTACAGCATATTCAAATGCTATGCAACTTGAGCCTGACAATAATTTAACCTACATAAATCTTGGAGCAGTATTCGGTAGTCAAGGTCGATATGATGAAGCGTTAGTCTATTTGAACAAAGCTATCGAAATAGAAGCGTTTAGTCTAGATGCTTATACCAATAAAGGCAAGATCTACATGATTAAGCAGCAATATGATTTGTCTGAAGATGCGTTTAGTCAATACTTAAATTTTAATAAAGGTAATTTTGAAATTTGGCGATCACG
>JAHDHF010000112.1:0-1590 GCA_020631455.1 Saprospiraceae bacterium | reverse complement strand
CGTTTAGTCAATACTTAAATTTTAATAAAGGTAATTTTGAAATTTGGCGATCACGTGGTCTTGCACGTATGCGCCAAGCAAAATATCATAATGCGATCAACGATTTTAGTCAAACTGTCCAAATTAATCCAAATGATGCAGAGACGTATTATTTGCTTGCTCAATGTCAGCGTGCTATAAATGATACAGCTGGAGCACAAAATTCATGTCGCCTAGCTGCTCAATATGGTTATGTCATTCCAGGTGACTTTTTGCGCTCGATTGGCTTATAGATGAAATCGAAAATAAAAGCGACCGTCAGTACACTATATTCTAGAACGAGAATTAAAGGTTGCTCGTAAACTTCTGAAGCTGCGTAAGCATGATAACTTAATAGAGTCACACTTGCCCAAACTACTGAAAATGTATACCTCGCAAATATCCCACAAACTAAAATTGGAATACAATACCAAGGATGAACAGTCGTCGCTGTGAGCAAATACACACTTGTAATAAAAAGTGCAGCTCGTAGAACAGCAATTTCAGTTTGAAGATTACTTTTCCAGTGCTTAGCAAATACAACAAAGCATGACAATATAAAGATCAATTTGAGTAATGGTCCAATTGTGCTAATCATATTATAGCCCGAATATTGATACCCAAGCCAACGTAGTACATAATACAAGCTTGCATTAAACTCAAATGATTGATTGTATAGATTAATGCTTGCCAAAAAATGCTGCACATATTCCCATTGATAAAACAAAGGGATACAACATACAAGAAGTGTAACTCCAAGGCTCAGAAAAAACTTTTTTATTGAAGAGTTCTTTAGAAGGAATAGCGGAACAAAAACAATCGGAAACAATTTGAGTAAAATTGAAGCAGCTAAAAAACCGCCTGAGATGAATGATTTTCTAGAAAACAAAACGATTGCCCAAATAAATGCTGCTGTCATCAATCCCTCAAAATGACAATTGCCAACTATCTCTATGATCGCAAGTGGATGAAGCCAATACAGAAGTACTGTTCTTGGTTTCAAGTTGAGCATCAATAATAATTTGATACAGCCAAACAGCAGCCACAACTCCCCAAGAAATAAAAGTGCTTTGAGAAAAACGGTTTCTTGTTGTAAAGTACTTCCTAGAGCTGCTACAATAAAGACCGCTTGTTTGAGTGGTGGATAAACAGTATAATATTCTTTAGAATTTAAATTCTGAAAAAGCTCTGGACGAAATTCGGTATTCTCTGCATGAAAATCACTTGGCTTTTCTGCTAGTGGATGAACACCTGATAAAGCAAGTTCTCCATCCCAAATAAATCTGTAAATATCATCGCTTAAATTCGGCTCAGAAAAAACAAATGCAAAGCGAATTCCAATGCCAAGAAAAAGAGCGATCTTAAATTGAGCGCTTGATTTTGCCAAATAGAAAATGTAAACTCCGAGTATAAGCTGCAATGCAAATCCAGTAAGCAGCTGCACAGTTTCGACTCGCTCTACTACAAATCCAAGATAAAGTGAGATGCAAAAAAACAATGCGCAAGCACTGATATAAGCAGCCCGTTTCATCGCCGTTCAAAAACTGTCATCAAACCAATCGTTCCAAACCC
>JAHDHF010000111.1 GCA_020631455.1 Saprospiraceae bacterium | reverse complement strand
ACCCTAGATTTAATTCGAGTGAATATTCGCTCGAATTAAATCTAGGGATGGCCCAAAATAAATTGACTAATATTCTATAACGATGCCGAGTGTCGGGAGTACTGTCCCCTGCGCATCAGAGATAGATTTAAGTTGGTATTGCTGCTGTGAGATCGGATCACTTGGATTTAAAATAACGCCATCACCCTGCGGCGTGCCATCGGCGTCAAGTGGACGATCGAGTATTAAAACATTATTTCCAACAGCGTTTGCAGTAATATTTTCGACATCGAGGAATAAATTAAAACTCCATTTTTTGAAGAACCATTTTTTATCTACTCGAAAATCAATTGCATTACTGATTTTGCCACGCTCAGTATTGAGTAAGTTATAATTTGGAATACCGCGACCAGTCACATCCCAGCTTTGCACAAGTGCTGAGCGCGACTCATCAAAAGGCGTAAATGGAAGACCCGTCTGGACGCGCCACGCAATCCCGAGTTCCCAATTTCGCTTAAAGCGTTTTCCTATAGTAATATTGGCGATATGACGCGCATCCCAAGATGAGGCTACAAAATCGCCGTTTTTATCTTCAAATTCGCTCCTGCCTAAAGTATATGAAGCAATGCCATAAAAGCCCTTAAATAATCGCTGCTGAAATAAAATTTCAAGTCCGTAGGCACGACCTGCCGAGCGCGACTCGGCCGCTTCATTTCCGATGACACCAAAGTCGCCACCAAGATTGGCAAGCGTCAAACTATCGCGTAATAAAAATGGATAATTATCGTATTTTTTGTAGTAGCCTTCTATTGTTATTTTACTATCTGTCGGGAGATTGTATTCAAACCCAAGAACGCCCTGCGCATTTCGGATATAGGTAATATCATTTTGTTTATTTATAAAAACACCGCCTTCTTGATATCCTAAAACTGTGTACGGAGGCAATTGATAATACAATCCTGTATTTGCATTAATCGAAAAGCGATCTGTCACCGCATACGCGATCGACGCTCGTGGTGAAAGCTGCTTGAATGGATTGGACATATCATCAGAGTACGAATTGCCATCCATACGCACACCTGCTGAAACAGTCAATTTATCTTGAATAAATGTGCGACTCACTTGTGCAAATGCTCCGTATTTATTCATAGTAAATTCAGAAGCGTAATTAATATTTTGCGGCCCTGCTGGTGTAAAGATTCGATTGAATGTCGAGTTATTGTATTTCGCAAATTCGTAACCAACACCCGCTACAAGTCTATAGTCTCCGAGCTGACGTGTCGTCTCGACACGGAGTTTATTTTCAATTTCTTGTGACTTGTAGCGAAGTATTAAATTCGCTTCATCGCTCTCATCATTATCTTGATATTTAAATGCTTCGTTATTGAGCATATTGCGGCTTAACACAAATGTCGTAAAGCCTGTTTTGTCATAATGCTTGTAGACAAGTCCGTTTGTATAATTCCATTGCTCATTGACAGGAAGCTGCCCAAGAAGATATTGCTGCTCTTCAGTATTATTTGCGTCGAGATTTAATTCAAAATTATCTATTGCACCAAGCCCAATAAAATAGAGCTCGTTGTTTTTATTAAACTTATGCGTAATCTTGGTTTGGAAGTCATTGTAAATTGGCAAAAACGGCAGCTCAAGTGCTTTAAATAAAAATTGTAAATACGAGCGTCGCGCAGAAGCTAAAAATGTTGTTTTACTTCCGATCGGGCCTTCGAGTGTAATACCAAGATCACTTGCACCGACTGTCGCCGTAAATCCAATGCGATCATCGCGGCCATTTTTTTGCTTAAAATTAAATACAGAACTCAGTGAGTTTCCACGATTGGCTGGATACGCACCACTATAAAAATCAACTTCGCGAATAAAATCAACATTAATTAAACCAACTGGACCGCCGCTCGCTCCTTGCGTAGCAAAGTGATTAATATTTGGCACTTCGACATCATCGAGATAAAATCGATTTTCATTTGGCGCACCACCTCGTATAATTAAATCATTCCGAAACGTCGCCGTTGATGTAACACCAGGCAAATTTTGAACGACTTTTGAAATATCACGACTCGCTCCAGGACTTCGTTTTATTTCTGTTATTCCGATACTTCGTAATGAAACTGGACTTTCGGCAGTTTTCCGAAATGGCGAAGCAACGACGACAATTTCTTCGAGATCAGTTGATGCTTCTTCCAATTTTACATCAACAATTGCAGGACGAGAATTCGACACTTGTATTTCAAAAAACGATTGCTCCTTGTAGCCAATATAACTCACCGTCAAACTATAAATTCCTGGCTCGAGATTTTCGATGATATAATTTCCATCAAGATCAGTTGTTGCACCTGATTCTGCTTCTGCTACATACACAGTTGCAAACATGACTGGCTCGTTTGTTACAGCATCGGTGACTGCACCTTTTATTATTCCAGTTTGCGAAAATACCGTAGTTGAAAATGCGCAAGTAATTAAACAAAAAATAAAAGTAAATAAAAATGAAAATCGAGATGGGCCATGCTGCTTCACTTTGTTTCGCAGCACCGCGCTGTTCCAGGGTTTCGCTATTCGCTCATCACTCACATTCGTTCGTGAGCGCTTCGCGCCCCTTCCCATCGCTTGTCCAAAAAATACTAAACGAAAATTAAAAAGGGATAATAAAGTAGCAATTAAAAATTGAGACAAACTATAAAGCAAATGAGTAGACATAAAAAAAAGAGGTTGCAGACTATACAACCTCTTTTAAAATGACTTGTTCAAGACGATTCTATAAAGTCGCAATGATGTCTTTATTTCCTCTCACCTTTTGATCGACTGTGACTTTAATATCAGCATCAAGCGGCAAGAATAAATCTACACGTGATCCAAACTTAATGAATCCGAGATCTTTTCCTTGCTCGACATTCTGCCCGACGTTGACATAATTGACAATACGTTTTGCTAGAAAGCCAGCGATCTGGCGCATCAAAATCTCGTCTTCGCCGTTGTCGATCACTGTTGTTGTACGTTCATTCTCCGTTGAGCTTTTTGGATGCCAAGCTACGAGATACTTACCAGGATGATACTTGAAGTAATTGATAATACCGCTGACAGGAAAACGATTTACGTGCACATTTGTAGGCGACATAAAGATGCTCACTTGGATGCGCTCATCATCAAAATATTCTGGTTCATGTACTTTTTCGATCGTGACGACCTTACCATCCGCAGGGCAATAGACTGTTGCATCATCAGCCTGAACAATCTCACGGAGTGGATTGCGGAAAAACTGAAGCACAAGTAGAAAAAGAACAAAACTGATGATTCCGATGATAATCTGGAAGCTGCTGAGATAGAAGTAAGCAACCAGATTAATCAAGACAAGAAGTACGATCGTCCCTGCTAGGATACGGAAACCTTCTCTGTGAATACGAAGTAATGACATCGATTAAAAACAGTATTTATGGCGTGTTACGAAATGTCAACATATTGACATTGAGACATTTCGATACTCAAGGTGTGAAGTTGAGTATGCACAAATGTACGGCAGATATCTGATCTGCTCTGTCACGAGTCAATCGGAATACCTATTGAAAGACTGGCTTGAAATACGACAAATAAAAGGCAACAAACGGCACGAGGAATAAGAGTGCATCAAAGCGATCAAGGAAGCCGCCATGACCTGGCAGGATATTGCTTGTGTCTTTGATCTTCATACTGCGCTTAAACATAGATTCAGTCAAGTCGCCAGCCGTTCCAAAGACTGCCGCCAAGCCAGCTAGTGCAACCCAATGCTGCACAGACAATTCACCGAGCACATACGGGAAAAGTGGCGCTAAAAGCATTGTCATCACAACGCCACCAATAAATCCTTCGAGTGTTTTATTTGGCGAAATGCGATTAAAAAATGGTCGCTTGCCTATCCTAGACCCTATCAAATACGCAAACGAATCATTGACAGCCACAAGCCCAAACATCCCAAACACCGTCCCGGGATGAAAGCCGCCGCCATGAAAAGCGATATACTGGATCATCGTCATCGGGCCACCGATATAAAACATCGCCAAAAGAATGTACGCGACATTCATAAAGGGTTGTTCTGCCTTAGCAAACAATTCAAAAATGAATGAGACAAAAAGAATCAAAAAGACAGTAACAAGAATATCACTCAATACTATCTGTTCCAAATGACCGCCGTAATACAGCGCCGTCAATACGTAAGGAATAAGTCCGACAAGCGTACCGTAAACCCGCCTAATTTGCTCGCGAGTAGAGTTATTGCCTTTGATCGCTACACCCAAAAATTCCCAAATACAAACACCGCAGATCAATCCATACAAAACCACACAAGTCAACGGACTCCAAAACGTCCCAAAAAGCAAGGCCGCTACTAGGACTGCTCCCACCAATATGCGTGTCATCAATTTAGACATGAGACTTTTCTTCTGAATGTAATTCTAGTAAAAATGGGTCAATCTCTGCTTCTGCACGTCGTGGCGCATTGACGATATACAGCATCCAGCACATCGTACCAACAGCTACGGCTGACAGAAGCGTCACATACCACGGCAATGATGCGCCGCTCTCAAGATCAAACTCCGCAATCTGATCACCGAGCTGATATACAACGATGACTTGGAGCGCATTATTTGCAAAATGTGCGATGATTGGAATCCATAAGCTTCTTGTCCAAATGACAAGATATCCGAGTAAAACACCAAGCAGCATCCGCGGCAAAAAACCAGCAAACTGCATGTGAATTGCACTAAACAAAGCACCAATACTCCATACGGCAATATGTGGATTGAGCGTCATTCGCTCAATATACCGTTGTAAGATTCCTCTAAAAAACAATTCTTCGCCTAGTGCAGGGATGACAGCCACGACAAGCAGAACTAAAAGCAGCTCTGGCGTGCTCTGTGCATCAAGAATACCCTTCAGCATCACTTCTACTTGCGTCTCTGATTGCTGCAAAAAATCTGGCAGCGGAATAGAAGAATTGAATTTATACAACCATTGAATCACAGGCATTGCGACAAGAACAGCAGAGACTCCAAAGACTGCATTGAGCAGATTCGGAAAACGATTCAAGCGAAAAAAAAGCAAGAACTGCTTCCGAAATCGGAAGAGAACAAAAACAATCGCTGGCAGCAAAAACGTCAATAGATTATTAAGACCAGCAGTTGAGCGTAAAAATGACTTACTCGCTTTGGCTGACTCTGGAGTGAGCTCATTCATAAATACAGGCAAATCATCAATGCCGTATGCACTCCCCAGCATGCGAATAGATACAGCTCCTACAAACAAACAGAGCAATGTGATGCCGCCGAGCAGCAAAAAATCGCGCACAGACAGCAAAGCAGGATATGGACGTACATCACTCACTTGGACGCGCAAAGATGCAGCTATTTTTTTGCGCTACACGTTAGCCAAAAACAGTGAAAATCAAACCAAGACCTAGCATTGGCACAATCGTAACACCAGCACTAAAAACACAACCAATGATGTAAACCACAAGTCGAAACTTCCCGAAGCCCTGGCGCAACTTGAAATACACCATCAAGAGTAAATCAAGCACCCAACCAATTGTGTAGCAGGCATTGGCAGCCACAGCATACATCACTACAAGTATGACAAAATCTTCTGGACGAAGCATTAATTCTGACCAAAACGAAAGAGCAATCACCAAAGCAGGCAGCCCAGACAACAAAACAACCCCGTTATAGATCAGTCTGCGCTTCCACTCCCACCAGCGCACGATCTCAAGTGCTGTATCAGGCACGCGCTCGCCTAGCATTGCCTCTGAGTCAAGCACATCATTAAACAATTCATCAGCCATAAATTAAAAGTACAGTAATTTTAATGTTCTATTTATTTGTTGGGCCATCCCTTCGTCGCTACGCTCCTACGGGTCGCTATCCCGAATTCTCAGGAGGAGCTTCGTGGCTCGCTATTCGCTCGGCCTCAGCAAAGCTGAGTCTGCCACAAGCTGCACCACTTCGCAGCGCTTGTCCACTTAAGAATGTGACAAAATCACTCCTTTGGACTTGAAATGGCTGAGGGATAGAAGGCGTTGTCTGAACTCCGAGTGACGCAAGGAACTCGGAGAGAGTGCCGAATAGCCCGACCTCGCGTAGCGAGGGCAGCCCCAATTCCATCTTCATTAAATAATTGGCTGACGCTTGTATTTTGTGGCATGAGCGCAACTATACAAGATGTCTTAGCTCTGCATGAGCAGTATTTTGGAATTAAGGCGACGCGCGTAGACGCGATCGCTGGGGCAGGAAGCAATCGTCGGTATGTTCGCTTGCATCGCAAAGGCGAAACAAGCATTGGAGTGATTAGTCTTGACCCGCTCGAGAATGCTGCATTTTTTGGAATGACGGCGGCTTTGCTTGAAGCTGATGTACGAGTGCCCGATATTTTAGATGTTTCGAAGCAATGTTATTTACTTTCAGATCTCGGAAGTCATTCAGTTTTACAAGAAGCAATTTCATTAAAGGATAATCCGCAAGCACAACTGGAATTATACAAACGCGTGCTTGATGATCTGGTCAAAATGCAAGCTTTGCCAATTGAGAACTTACCAGTGCAGCACTTTTTAGGGCGGCCTTTGTTTGATCGTCGCGCCATTTTATGGGATCTTAATTATTTTAAATACAATTTTCTGAAAGTCGTAGGAATTTCATTTGATGAAGATGCGCTACAAAATGATTTTGAATCATTGGCTGCTTGGATTGATAGCGTCGGACAGCATCATTTTATGTATCGCGATTTTCAAGGGCGAAATATTATTTTAAATAAAGAAGGCGAGCTTGGATATATTGATTATCAAGGAGCGCGACTTGGACATCCTGCTTATGATGCAGCTTCGCTTCTTTGGCAGGCAAAAGCGCAACTCAATATGGAGCAGCGTACAACACTTTTAGAGTATCATAAAAGTACTTTACAAGCAGCTGGCGTTGCTGTACCGAAATATGAACTTATCGCTCCAGCAATTATTTTAATTCGATTATTACAAGTACTTGGCGCGTACGGATTGCGTGGTTTGGTAGAAGGCAAATCTCATTTTCGAACGAGTATCGCACACGGTCTTCGGAATATTAAACATTGGATTGAGACATTCCATTTGCCGCAAGTAGAATTATCACGTGTACTTCGAGCATTAAGTCAAGATGATTTTATTTCTCAATTCGAGATAGAACATTCGGAAAAACTGACGGTGCATATTACGAGTTTTTCATACAAACGCGGCTATCCTCAAGATCGCACAGGGCATGGCGGCGGCTTTGTGTATGACTGCCGATTTATTCATAATCCAGGCCGCTACGAACCCTACAAACGACTCACTGGAAAAGATCAATCTGTAAAAGATTTTCTAGAAGCCAAATCGCAAATGCCTGAATTTATCAAGGAGATGTTTGCGCAAGTCGATGCTGCTGTCAATAATTATGTCGAGCGCGGACATGCGCATTTATCAGTCAGTTTTGGATGCACAGGCGGACAGCATCGCTCTGTTTACTCTGCTGAAGCTCTTACAGCTCGACTTCGCGCGCGCGGAGATGTCAAAGTCATCTTACACCATCGCGAAAGCGAGCATTGGCCAAGAGAATTAATCTGATAACTAAATAAAAACGCTGCAAAAAGTGCATACGAATCGGATTGAAATTTGCGTTCAATAATCTCAAATCAAAAACCCATGAATCGATTTCTTTTTATGCTGCTTGCTTTAGTGGCGGTGAGTTTCGCAAGTTGCGATAAAGACAATACAGAGCCTAGTGAGCCGATGCTCAACGTGCGCCTCAATTTTGATCCAAATCAAGCACGCCTCAATAATATCGGCCTACCTTCTGCTATGCCTGCTGGTAATGCTGGTCAAGTGCCATCATTTAGAGGTCTAGGGCTGCACATGATCGAGCTGCTCGAAACGCCATTTACGCCTTGGCAAGGTGGCGAAGTCATTTACATGGGCGCAGAGACAACTGCTGGAGGCGCTAATGCAATTGATTTTAATCAAGAGATTATTAAAAATAGCAACGAAATTTATTTATCAATTCCACTATCAGAAATTGCAAATAAAACGTACAACTCACTTCGCGTTTCTGTCGCCTATCAGAATTACGATATTAAATACAATATCGTCAATATCAGCATCCCTGGTGTGCCGAGTGATTTATTGAATCAAAATGGAACGATTTCGAGTTTCCTCGGCTACAATACATATATCGAAACGGTCACACCAAATCAATTATCGGCGACAGTCAATGATGATAAAGCGCAAGGCTTTTGGGCATTTGAAACTGATTTTCAAGGCGCGCTTTCAGCATTTAATTCTGTGCAAAC
>JAHDHF010000110.1:1392-8353 GCA_020631455.1 Saprospiraceae bacterium | reverse complement strand
GTCACCATCACACCATCAGTCGATCCATTCACAGCTGATCCATGCAATGGATACACCGTCACTTACCGGTGGGCAATCGTCGATGCATGTGGTAACGCAGGTACCGATCAAACAATCACATTCAACGTCCTGCCTGATAGCGAAGCACCAACGTGGGATGCAGCTTCTCCTACAGTGGTCAATATTGATTGTACAGATGATATCAATCTTGCTATTCTAAGTAATATTCCTTCTGCAACAGATAATTGTAATCCAGTTATTCTGATGCAGGCAAGTGACAACACTACTCCTGGTTCATGCACAGGAAATTACTCTCGTACGATCATATACTCTCTTGCAGATAATTGTGGTAATGCAGCAGCTGCTACTCATGAAGTTGTCATTAATGTAAGTGATATTATCGCACCAACATTTAATGCTGCTCCTGCTGCCATCACGGATATTAACTGTAATGATCCACTACCAACGCAAGAAGTTCTTTCAGGATCTGACAACTGCTCCGCTGTGACTATTACACCTTCGGTTGATCCATATACTATTGATGTTTGCAACGGTTATACAGTAACGTACAGATGGGATATCGCTGACGATTGTGGTAATACAGGAACAGCTGAAACAATGAGTTTTGATGTGCTACCTGATACTGAGGCTCCCACTTGGACGAGTACGAGTCCAATCAATGTTTCAGCATCTTGTTCTGATGATATCAACGCTGTTATAGCTGCTAATCAACCAACTGGAGTTGATAATTGTTCTTCGGTCGTTTTAACACAAACAGGTGATTCAAATCTTCCGAATGGCTGCGCAAATAGCTATATCAGAATTATAACATACTCACTTTCTGACGATTGCGGCAATACAGCTCCAGGAACTCAGCAACTATTTTTAACGGTCACGGACAATACTGCTCCTACATTTGATGCCTCACCAGCTGCTGTATCAGATATAAGCTGTAGTGATCCACTACCGACTCAAGAGACATTGACTGGAAGAGATGATTGTTCTTCGTTTACAATCACACCTTCAGTTGATGCCTTTACTGCAAGTCCGTGTGGAAGCTATTCGATAACCTATCGTTGGGCAATCGTTGATGATTGTGGGAATAATGGTACAGACGAAACCGTCACGTTTAATGTAACGGCTGCTCAACCAGTAAACATTTCAGCTACCCAAGCTCCTCTTGTGCTCGCCTGTGGTGATGCTTTACCCGCAGGAACGCCAATTCCGTATTCTTCGCCTGATGGTTGTGTGAGTGGTTCCTTAACGAATATCGTTGATAACCTTATCAGCAGTACGCCATGTGATGGAGACGTCTACGAACGTACGTGGACTGGAACGACTGAATGCGGACAAGCACTCGAGACTGTACAAACGATCACAGTGCCACCAACGCCTCAAGCTCCAGTCTTTGTAGAAGGCTGCGAAACAACATGGACACTCAACTGCCCAGGCGAAACAGCTGTCATCACAAGCGGAACAAACAGTGGAGTGCCGAATAGTGATACAAATGGCAGCTTTGATCTCGAAGTCACCAATGCAGCAGGTTGTGTTGAGACATTTAGCAGCGCTTGGGATTGTCCGCTGATTCTCCCTGTAGAGTTGCTCTACTTCAGAGGCGAAAAACGTGGAGAAGATCATTTCCTTGAGTGGGAAACTGTAACCGAAATCAATAATGACTACTTCATACTCCAAAGAAGCACAGATGGATTCCACTTTATAGATCTAGCATATAGACAAGGAGCTGGCAATACAACTGAGCCTCAATATTACAGTCATCTCGATGAGCAGCCAATGCTCGGTGAAAACTACTACAGACTCAAGCAGTACGATCTCGATGGCTCGTTCGAATATTCAAATATTGTCGTGCTCGTACGCGAGGCTGGCAATGGTTCGGCGAGCTTCTATCCCAATCCAGCAGCTGATATCTTGTACTACGAAGGCATCAATCCTCAGGCTGAGCCGATCATCATCGAAGTGATTGATGTACTCGGCCGCGTATTGTACCAAGAAAACATCGATCTGCCAGAAGGCGTCTTCACGCATCAGATAGATCTGAGCTCGATAGCACCTGCTACGTACTTTGTCAAAGTCACATACACTGAAAGTGGCAAAACCATCTTAGAGCAAGTTATTAAGCATAAGCCATAAGTAGAAGCAAAATTCTTGTCTCTCATATCCCTCATAGCAAACATGTTATGAGGGATTTTTTATAGGCCATCCCTTCGCTCATTTCATTCGCTTGGGTCGCTATGCTCCGTGGCTCGCTGTTCGCTCGGCCGCCTAGCGGCGTCTACCTACGGCACCACTTCGCAGCGCTTGTCCTCTCAATGCCTGACAGAAGCGCGGCTGAGGGATGGAAGGTGTTGTCTGAACTCCGAGTGAGTGAAAGGAACTCGGAGAGAGTGCCGGACAGCCCGACCTGAATGAAGCAATGCGAAATGAAGGGCAGCCCCAAAAACAAGCAAATACTTTTTGATGAAGCCGAGCTTGTCGTACATTCGTCAGCCTAGATAGAAAGCTATGGCTAAAGAAGACTTGACAGCTAATAAAAACGCCGATGCACTCATGCTCGCATGTGCTCGAATCAAGCATAAACTCGATGTCATCGTACAAGGTGGCGGCAAGAAAAAGCTCGATAAACACCGTGCAAAAGGAAAAATGACTGCCCGCGAACGCATTGATTACTTGCGTGACGAAGGCTCAAACTGGGTCGAAATCGGTGCATTTGCAGGCTACGAAATGTACAAAGAGCACGGCGGCTGCCCTGCTGGCGGTGTCGTAGTTGGGATCGGATATGTCAAAGGCAGACAGTGCGTCATCGTAGCCAACGATGCGACAGTCAAAGCAGGTGCTTGGTTTCCAATCACTGGAAAGAAAAACCTTCGCGCTCAAGAGATTGCGATGGAAAATCGCCTTCCGATCATTTACCTTGTCGATAGCGCGGGCGTTTACCTGCCAATGCAGGATGAAATTTTCCCTGACAAAGAGCATTTTGGTCGCATTTTCAGAAATAATGCGCGTATGTCAAGCATGGGAATCACACAAATCTCTGCTATCATGGGAAGCTGCGTCGCAGGCGGAGCGTACTTACCGATCATGTCTGACGAAGCCTTGATAGTCGACAAAACTGGTTCGATCTTTTTGGCTGGCCCTTATCTCGTCAAAGCAGCAATCGGTGAAGACACTGACAAAGAAACGCTCGGCGGAGCTGTGACTCAATGCGAAATTTCAGGCGTGACAGATTACAAAATGCCAGATGACAAAACCTGCCTTGATACGATCAGAGATTTGATGGATAAACTCGGCTCAACACAAGACGCTGGCTTTAGTCGAATCGAACCAAAGAAACCGAAACTTGATCCTCAAGACATTTTTGGTATTTTCCCAGAGCTACGAACGAAGCCTTACGACATGCGCGAACTCATCAAGCGCTTTGTCGATGATTCTGAAATTACTGAATACAAAGCTGGCTACGGACAGACTATCGTATGTGCATACGCACGTATCGATGGCTGGGCTGTCGGTATCGTCGCAAATAATCGTGAAGTTGTGAAAAGCGCCAAAGGCGAAATGCAATTTGGCGGAGTGATTTATAGCGATTCAGCTGATAAAGCCACTCGCTTTATCATGAATTGCAATCAGAAAAAAATTCCGCTTGTCTTTATGCACGATGTCACTGGTTTTATGGTTGGGACGCGATCTGAGCATGGCGGCATCATCAAAGATGGCGCAAAAATGGTCAATGCAGTCAGCAACTCAACGGTACCGAAGTTTACAGTCATCGTTGGGAATAGCTACGGCGCGGGCAACTATGCGATGTGCGGAAAAGCCTACGATCCTCGCTTGATCGTCGCTTGGCCAACAGCTAATGTCGCTGTGATGGGCGGCTCACAAGCAGCCAAAGTCCTCATGCAGATCAATACTGCTTCGATGAAAGCCAAAGGCGAGGAAATATCAGCTGAGAAAGAGAAAGAAATGTTTGATAAGATTAAGCAGCGCTATGATGAACAGACAACTCCCGAGTACGCCGCTGCGCGCTTGTGGGTAGATGCTATCATTGAACCGCTTGACACTCGCAAAGTCATCAGCATGGGAATCGAAGCTGCCAATCAATCGCCTGTCGAGCCATTCAACCCTGGTGTCATCCAAACCTAGTCGTTTATCGAATCGAAACGTATAAACTGTACCTTGGCGCAGATCATGCGTCTTAATAAGTGAACCATCACCCCTACGGTTTTACATTATGGCGATACGCAAACGAACAAAAGACTTTCTCGCAGGATCAACAGTTGTCCTAGCTGGCGTGTATCTACTCAATTTCACGCTTGGTATTTGGGAGCTGCCTGACAATTTGCCTGTCATCGGCAACATCGACGAAGCTGTAGCCACAGCGCTTCTTCTTCAAGGTCTCGCCTACTTTGGCATTAGCATGGGCAGCTTATTTGGCAAACGCGAAGAAACACCTGAGATCGAAGAACTCGATCACGAGCTCGTCGACAACTAGAGATCAAGCAGCTTCCTGCGGTTTCGAACGCGTTTCGTAGATGACATATTCGTCATATTTCACTCGATCGCTTTCGGCCCAAATATCTTTACCGATATCACTTAAGGTCACAAGATCTTGATACAATTGATTACCGAGTTTGACTCGTCGATCAACTGCGATATCGCGATCATGCAGATAATCCTGCTGCACATTAAGCGCGATTTCAAATTTTCTACAGCTTTCAAGCACACGTTCAATAGCTACGTCATTGACACCATACGTTTCGAGTGTTGATTGCATATTTCGTGCTACTCGAGCTGCACGACGCCCACAAAACAACAGCTGAGCATCACTCATATCACCCAGCCGTGCAGTTCCAAATTTCCGATACTGCCCAGTTCGATTATTAAATCGCATCGCAACACGCGTCATCAAACTTCGTATTGCAGATCGTACAGCTTTCGCTGCTTCATTTTTGGTTGATGTTTTAACCATCTGCTCGCCCACCATTTCATCATCATTGGGCAATGCTCCAAAGGTTTCCATCCGCGTCAAGATCGAATTGTATTTCTCTGCGCCAAATCCATACGCTTGAAACTCTTGCTCATCTCGCTTGGCACGACGAAGCGTTTTTCCAAGCATAACATACAAGTCCGCGTCCGGAAAATTATACTGCCGATTCGTTGATTGCTTTTTCATGATAACATCTTTTTGCGTTCACAATATACTCATAATAATACATTTAACACAAGATGTTTTTAGATGAGCATCCCGACAAAGCAAATGATTGCATTGTCGGGCAGGCTATACGCGGTACGGTAACCTAGCCGCCTACATTTCATTTCGGCGTCCGCGCTGCGCGCGCCGCTCCTATCCTTATGCCAATTTGTGCTTGAGCGATTACATTTGCTTCATGCGATTCCATATTGATTCAGACATTAGCAAAGCGAGTACACTTCCAGCTTCATTCTACCGCGATCCATCCATTTTCGAAGAGATGAAAGAAAAGATTTTTCTTCAGTCTTGGCATTGGGCAGGTCATGCTGATCATCTCTTCCAAGCTGCCAATGTCTATCCGACTACTCTACTCGACCGCTATCTTGATGAGCCTATTCTCATTACAAAAAATGAAAATCAATACGGCTGCATGAGTAATGTCTGTACACATCGAGGCAATATCTTACTCCATCATCCAGCACAGCTCAAAAAAATAGTGTGCAATTATCACGGGCGCCGTTTTAATACAAAAGGCGATATGGAATTCATGCCCGAATTTAACGAAGCACAAGATTTCCCGAGAGCCTGTGATCATCTCCAACAATTTTCGACACACAATTGGCTCGGTCAATTATTTGTTTCCTTGCAGCCAAATTATTCTATTGAAAAAATAATTATAAAAATGGAAGAGCGAATTGGCTTCCTTCCTCTTCAACAATTAAAATATAGAGCAGATTTATCTAAAGATTATCTCGTCTCTTCGCATTGGTCTTTGTATTGCGATAATTATCTCGAAGGCTTTCATGTTCCATTTGTCCATAAAGATCTTAATGACATGCTCGATTATGGATCGTACACAACAATTCCAGGAGAACATCATGTTTTACAAATTGGCTATACAGATTCAAGCGTTGAGCATTTTCAATTACCAGAAGGACATATTGATTTTGATCGCCATGTAGCAGCCTATTATTACTGGGTTTATCCCAATATGATGTTCAATTTTTATCCTTGGGGTTTATCAGTCAATGTCGTCAAACCTATTTCCATAAATAGAACAAAAGTTTCATTCTACACATTTATGCTAGACGAATCAAAATTCGATTTTTACGATGTCAACGCAATCGATAAAACAGAACGCGAAGACGAATTTGTCGTCGAAAATGTACACCGCGGCCTTCAATCACGGTTCTATCAAGCTGGCCGCTTCTCGCCTACTCGCGAGCAAGGCGTACATGCTTTTCATCGAATGTTGGCTGAGGCTATGGGGTAAAAATCTATTGTCTCAATGTAGCACAGGGCTTAAGCCCTGTGCTAATAAGTCAAAAAATCATGTCATTAACACAGTTATATATACATGCTGTCTGGTCTACACACAACAGGACTCCGTTTTTTATTGATAAAGAAAAAAGGGTAATCGTTTACAACCACATCAAAGAATACTGTAAAACTATTGCTGTGAGTTGCTTAGAAATCAATGGCTACACTGATCATATTCATATCCTATTCCAATTTGCACCTACTGACTCAGTCTCAGAAATAATTAGAAAAATAAAAGGTGAATCTTCATTTTGGATAAATAAATCAAAGCTTTTCGAAACACATTTTAGATGGCAAACTGAATATTATGCAGACACTATTTCAAAGAAGGAAATCCTTTCTGTAAGAAGATACATTCAAAACCAAGAAAAGCACCATACGTATTATTCCTTTGAAGAAGAGCTCATAAAAAAGCTCGGGGCTTAAGCCCCGAGCTTT
>JAHDHF010000110.1:0-1292 GCA_020631455.1 Saprospiraceae bacterium | reverse complement strand
GACGTCGGATAAAAATCAGGTTGAATAACAAAAACACCAGTCTCAGTATCAGTTGCTACAATTGTACGCGACGGAAAAAACGGGTATGTTCCCCAATTATTAGTTGTACCATTATAATCGACGTTCATCGGATTTGTATCATAATATGCGACACGCACAGGATTGACAGGATCAGAAATATCAAATACCATGACACCATCTTCGTAGTAACTAATAATTAAAAAATCATCGACGATAAATGGATTATGCGGCGTTACATCATCAAAAGCAGGCGCAAGCAATGGATCTTTAAAATCATCAACAAATGTCAATCCAGCCCCAGCCAAATCCGAAATATCCATAATTCCAATTTCGCGACCGCGCGGTACTTCCTCTGCCCAATACGCATAATTATTGTCATCAGTATTCCATGAGCTGTGATTGTAGCCGCCAGACAAATAATCACCTAATAAAATAGGAGACGTCGGTACAGTCATATCCCAGATATAATATCCATTATATCCGTGAGAGCAATACGCAATATTATCACGCACAAAAACATCATGCACGTAGCCGCCCATTGGTAAGTCGACACTCGCAATTAATGTCGGATTAGCAGGATCAGCAGTCAGATCATACACGATTAATCCTTGATTACGCAAGTCCGAGCCCGCTACATACAAGCGACCATTTGCTTCGTCGATATAAATATTGTGCGCTCTAAAAAAATCAGAACTATCCTGCTTCGTACGAGTCACAGAAGCTGGCAGCGCGCTTAAGTCATAGACAGATAGCCCTTCGCGATTTTGATCAGCCACAGCATACGCATACGTGCCATACGTTTTCATATCGCGCCACACACTAAATGCCTCACCCGGTATCGTCGCAATCACATTCGGCACATCAGGATTCGTGATCTCTACAAATGATACAGACATACCCGCACCCACGATCGCGTACTCACGATCATTGGCATCAGTATAGCCCCACACATCATTATAAAACGTCTCTCCAGGGATAAAAAACTGAGAGCGCAAGGTCATATTCTGTGTCTGAGCTGCTAGAAAACCAGAGCCACTACAGAGCAAGAGCAAAATCCAAATACAATGTTTCATAACATAAAGATCGTCAAATCCCGACAAATGTTCAGACTCAAGTCTGTCAGCTACTTGATAAATCGTTTAGAAATGAGAATAAATAGGGGCCATCCACGCGGCTGCGCCACGCGGTCGCTATGCTCCGTAGCTCGCTGTTCGCTCGGCTGCTTCGCTACGCTCGCATCTGGCTGCGCCACTACTTCGCAGCGCTTGTCC
>JAHDHF010000281.1 GCA_020631455.1 Saprospiraceae bacterium | reverse complement strand
ATTTTAAGCAGATTACGACGAGCCAAGAAGATGAATGTCGCTATAAGAGCAAGCACAGACAAAATCTCAATAAAGCTGATAATAAACGTGTAGAAGCCGCCGAGATATGGATAAAACAATCTGTGATTTCCTGTCAAGCCATCGATCACGATTTCGATCAACTCGATCTGCGTGATCAAAAACGCGATATAGATAGCAAGGTGCAAGACAGCAGGGATGATGTTTTTAAACATCTTTTTCTGCCCAAGCGCCACAAGCATCATGTTTTTCATGCGGACGCCGATATTGTCAGCTGCCTCGCCAGATGATGTACCGAGGCGGATTGTTTTGATGATGCGCCCATAAAATTTAAGCGCAACAAAACCAACGACTCCGAGCAAGAGCCAAAACGCAATGATTGGTATATATTCCATAAGTGTCAGAAAGCTCCAAAAGTAAGGCGCAGAGACATCATTATGGCAGCAAAAAAGTATCTGAAATCGGTATAAATAAGCATGTGGATTCACAAAGTGCCGTACTTTGGTCAATGTATGGAACTCCAAATCCTCAATCATCAAAATATTCGGGCTAAGGCCAACCGAATGGCAGTCGAAATACTCGAGCGAAATATTGAGTCTGACCGGACGATCTTTTTACTTGGCATCAACAATAATGGATTTGAGTTTGCCAAATTGCTCAAGTCGCTGCTTGCGAAGCGAAAGTTGCTTGATGTCCGCTTGCATCATCTCAAAGTCGATGCTGCAAAGCCCAATGCGACTCCGATTGAGCTCGATGTTGATCTTCAATCGCTCGAAGGTCAATCTATCATCATCGTCGATGATGTTGCCAATACGGGGCGCACCTTGTTTTATGCTGCCAAGCCGCTGCTTGACATTTTGCCTGCCAAGATCGAATGCGCCGTCCTTGTCAATCGGAAGCATAAATCGTTTCCTGTGCGTCCAGATTATGTCGGCATGAGCCTCGCAACGACGCTGCAAGAGCATATTGAGGTGCGCTTACTCGACAAAGACAAGTCTGAGCACGCAGTTTATCTCGTTTGATCGAATGAGAATTATTGTGGGCCATCCGCCATTCGCTTAGCTCATGGCGGTCGCTACCCCGACTACTCAGGGTTGTGCTCCGTGGCTCGCTGCTCGCTCGGCCGCTCATTCTATTCGCGTCTGCCTTCGGCACCACTACGCAGCGCTTGTCCACATAGGACGTGACAGCAGCACGGCTGAGGGATAGAAGGTGATGTTTGAACGAAGCGCGCAAGCGCTGAGAGAGTGCCGGATAGCCCGACCTGAGCGAAATAAAATGGAGCGAAGGGCAGCCCCAAAACCACCGAAAAAAAAGATTTGCATAGCTCGATGA
>JAHDHF010000280.1 GCA_020631455.1 Saprospiraceae bacterium | reverse complement strand
GCAGGAGTTTTTGTAAAGACTTCCGACTTCTCTATAAAATCATTTAAATTATTACGAAGCGAAGAAATGAGATCAGAACGCTGCATATCGAGTTCTGTAAACATTTCGCTTGGCTCAAAATTGAGCCCTTGTAAATTATCGATTTCTTCCTTGACACCGACAACCATATACGTAATATCACTTTTAATACTATCAGAGCCAGCTTGAAGAATTCGATTGATTTCTTCATTTAATCGAACGACGTGTTCGCGATTCATTTCTTGCAGCCATTCATGCGGCGGCTGTCCGCCAAAAATGCTTCCAATACTTTTGACAGTTAACGGAATAAAACCAATTCCTTTTTTGAGTTTTTCAATTGTTTGATTGGTGTGCATGTCATACGCATCCAAGCAGCGCTGCACAAGCGTACGAATATTTGTATTGGCGAGTTTGTCTTTTGTTTCGACTAAAGTATTAATTCTCTTCCGTGTCGAGTTATCATTATCAAATCGCTCTTGTCGGCCTTTAAACTCAGTATCTATTTTATCTTTTAATCGACTAATCGTCTGAACATCATCTTTCAATTTAGAAAAAGCAGCTCCGTCAAGAATTTCAGTATTGATATACGATCTCAATTTAGGAAAGCCGCCTTTTTCGCCATACCCGTCTGCTTCTAGTTTTGAAGACGTGACAAATATATTTGGATGCTCGATCCCTTCTTTTTGGATATAGCGATTGAGCGTACTTGTATAATTGACAATTTCTTCGTCTGTGTATCGATCAGATTTCGTTAAAACAAAAATGATTTTCTTCCCCCACTCTTCTTTAATCGTTTTAAATAAATCCCAAGCAGACTGTACATGGATATTATCAACTTGAAAAACGAAAACAACCAAGTTTGCGTGAGGAATGAATCCTTCTGTAATAATTTGATGATCGAGTTCGCGGCTATTTGTACCTGGCGTATCGACTATCGTAATATCATTTAAAATCTCGGCTGGATCAGTCTTGACGACAATACGCGTTGCATGATCGCGCTCAGTTTTTCGCTCGGCTCCGTGTACGATCTTGATAACATCTTGTGTACAGATCTCATGACTTGTCTCGGCGATCGGTGTTTTGAGGACTGAGTTGATGAGGCTGCTTTTACCGGCATTCACCTCGCCGACAATGACAAACAGATAATTTTCATTGATCTGCTCAATCTGCCCTTTGATGGTTTTAGCAATTTCGTCATCTGCACGAAATCGATCCGCCACATCAATTAATGACTCTCCTACAGTAGCAAGGCTTCCGCGCAGTTCTTTCAAGGATTCGTTGATCGTAATCTCACTCATAGCACTATTCTAGACGATTGCAATGTATGAAAGTCTC
>JAHDHF010000109.1 GCA_020631455.1 Saprospiraceae bacterium | reverse complement strand
GGTGTCGGATATTGTCGAGATAAATATCATCTTCGATTTCTGCCATTCCTTTTTTAATGCAGTAGTCTGAGATGTTTTTTTGGCGGAGCTCTCGTAGTATTTTGAGTCTTCCCCAGCGCTTGATATTGCACTTACCGCGCACATAGCTGCATGCAAAGCGCTCTTCGTCTAGAAAATTATCTTCTATTAAATCAGCGATGATTTGTTCGAGATCATCGCCACGCATCCCAAGCAAAAACAACTTGCGTCGCACCTCTTGATGACAGCGATCTTGATACGCGCAGTAGCGTTGCAGCTTGATAAGCGCTTGCTGAGGCGTCAGATTTTTTGGTTTTTGCTGCATAGAGGATTTGACGAGCGAGTGATCATTGAGGCTGTACCTTCGCGCTTCAATTTTTGTGATAGATGCCCAATTTGCGAGCCATTATTTTACTCTTTTTAGCCAATTCAATTTCTGGGATGGCGCAAGGTATAAGTATGATCGCAATTCCGTGGTATTTCGCCACGAGAGATGAGACCGCGACGTTCGGAATTATATACGCGGTCATCACGGGCGTGTCTTTGTTTTGGGGACCGCTTGGCGGCACATGGGTCGATCGATATGATCGGCGGAAGATCTTTCTTGCTTTAACGACTATTTCAGGAGTACTGCTCCTAAGTGTCTCTGCTTATGGATACGCGACTGGCAGCCTGCCCTGGTATGTTGTCGCCGGAGTCTTCTTGATGACATTTATGAATTACAATATTCACTATCCGAATTTGTATTCATTTATCCAAGAGATCAGCGAACCTGGTAACTATGGCAAACTCGCCTCCTACATCGAGATACAAGGACAAGCAACTTCTGTGCTTGCAGGTGGCCTTGCAGCGATGCTGCTCGAAGGCACGACAGGTGAGCCATTTTCTGTACTAGGTTTTGAATTCGCTTTTCCCTTTGTGATTGACCCTTGGCCGATTCATCAGATCTTTTTACTCGACGGCTCGACTTACGTTGTTGCTTTTTTCTTGATTTTGGCAATTAAATATGTGCCGCTCGTCAAGCGCAAGCTCGAAGTCGGCTCGCCTTGGTCTCGACTGAAAACTGGAGTCCGCTTTTTATGGAGTCAGCACAATACCTTGATTTTTGGCATTACGTCGACCACATTTTTTGCAACGCTCCTTGTAGAGGCATTTTACCTAGCAGCATTGTATGTCAAACAACATCTCGGAGACGGAGCAGGCGTCTACGCAACAGGAGAAATTGCCTACTCGATCGGAGCGATTTTATCTGGCTTTGCAATTCGTTGGATATTCAAAAAGATTAATATTCCTGCTTCGGTTTTAATCATGTCGATTGTAGGAGCGGGCTGTTGGTTTGTGCTTGCTGGATTTCAGTCAGCGCTTGTGTTTTATCTCACGTCTGTTGTCATTGGACTTGTTAATGCAGGCATCCGCATACAGCGTGTCACGTATATCATGCAGCACATTCCGAATCAATTTCTTGGGCGAAGCAACAGCGTGTACTTCGTTGTCAATGTCTTGCAGCGAATTACGATGCTGATTTTATTTGCTGCGCCGTGGTTTCATACTGATGGGCGCATCATCTGGACATTTGTCATCATGGGCGGCAACATGATGATCGCCATTACAGTGATGATGCTTTACTATAAGCGATTCCAGCTGCCGCCCAAAGATCATGATGCGCTTGTAGAGGAATGGACAAACTAAGCAGCTAGAATGTCTCGTATGATCTTAACGTGATGCTTAGTGTGCGCATAGATAAATCGTGCTGTCGTGTCGCGGTCTAGCATTCCAAACATTGGATGCTTCATATAATTTTTGGTAGCGAGCGTTTCAAACGATTTTACAGACTTGCGGGCTTGTTCTATTGCTGCTTGTAATTCTTCTTGAGTAGCAGGTGTCTCTAGAGGAAGCACAAATTTTGGTGCGCGTGCTTTACCTCTCGGAAACCAAGCAAGACCTAGACAAACTGTTTTCCAAAAATTAAATCCTGATTTGAAATTACTTGGATCAGACTTAGGAATGCCTTCTGCAATTTTATTAATGACAATACAGCTGTGATCGATCTGCCAGCCGACTGT
This sequence comes from Saprospiraceae bacterium, assembly GCA_020631455.1. Classification (GTDB taxonomy): domain Bacteria; phylum Bacteroidota; class Bacteroidia; order Chitinophagales; family Saprospiraceae; genus JAHDHF01. Next base: position 6,341 of record JAHDHF010000109.1, on the reverse strand, counting down.
AGACTTCGAGACTGCTACTCGATGTACATCATCTTGCGGCAATGCTGCTTCAAGCTCATCGAGCAATGCAAGAGTGTTGTTTAGATTTGAATTCACAAAAGCAAATGTACGTGATCAACTTGGACAAGCGCTGCGAAGTGGTGCGCAGCAGACGCCGAAATAAAATGAAGGCGGCCGAGCGAACAGCGAGCCACGGAGCATAGCGACCTTTTTCTATTTATTTTTTAATTAAAACCAATCCTTAGGCCTTACCTTAAAGAGGGAAGGACATAGTATTTAAATAAATAGAAAAAGGATGGCCCAAAAAGAAATTAATCAGATAATCGCCATCGAATACCAAAGCGGAACGAGGCATCTCTCACTGGATACAAATCGGAGACAAACTGGGGCTTTTGGTAAGCAAGTGTCAGCATATTTTCGCCGATCAGGAACGCCCGAAAACGCCCAACCTCAAACTCTGAAAAAAGAGTCAAGTCAGGAAATGTCTGCGGAATATCAGTCGTGCCAATAATTTGTCGATTGAGCAATGGCTGGAATCCAGCTGCTTGATAATTGGGATAAAACGTCAGATCAAGGCCAAGCTGCATCAAGAGCACGCTCTTAAACCAGCGACCCGAGTAATACAAGCGATGATTGGTGACGAGATTTGGCAAAGCAAATGATTGCTCGCCAGCAAGCCGCTGTATGTAAACGGTATTTTCGAAATGCATCTTACGCCAGCGTAAATGCCAGCTGCCATGTACTTGCGTAATGCGAGTCAACTGCGATGACTGACGCAGCGTCATCGTCGTATCGAGATAAATCTGCTTGTTGAGCAAGTGAAACTTGACGCCAAGACGAAGGCCGATATCTGCTCGCGTAGCAGAAGCAGCCACATGTGTTGATTGCGCTTTGGTGAAATCGTTGTTCCATATCGGAACGCCTGCCACGAGCGTCTGCTGATCTAAAAAACCAGGCGAATAGACGCGCTCCATGAGCGAGCCTTCAAGAATTGCCACTTTCGGAATCGGCAGCTTGGCTGAAGCGCGTATGATATGATCGCCTGCTAGCGGCCCCGCTACCCAAAATCGAGCTAAGCTTGCAATTGATAAATTCGTAATCTTCTTCGGTTGCCAGCTTGCCTGCGCATCGACTGAGACTTCTTGAGCCGTTGAGTCTAGGACAAACTCTTGCTTGATGCGATGAACGCCATGTGTAAGACCGAGCTCCCAAGTTAAAGGTCTCGCCGTCGTATCGGCATATGATTTAGGCAAAAGCGAGATCTGCTGCACAAACGAGTTGTGCTGAAAAAGCTGCCGAAGCCCAACTTGATTGGTTAAGAGATTTGCATAAAATATCGTGTCTTCACTGATATCTGCATCGACAAATCGCTCTTGACTTCTCGTGAACCGAAGGTCGTATCGTATTCCTGGGCCAGGCGTGCGCGTAAATGTTCGCTCGTATGTTTCTCGGTTTTCGACGACACGAGTTTTTTGCAAAAAGAAATATTGAGTTGCTCTGAGTTCAGTTTGTACTTCGCGGCGCTCGGCGCCATCAAGCTCGACAGGTATAGCAGCTCGATTGACAAATTCAACTCTTCCATAAGCTGTATCCGCTGTGATGCCGCCATTGAGTTGCTGTCGCAGCTGATTGAGCTGATAGCTCACATACATACGATAACGACCTGTTGGAGCAGCGTACCAAATTCCAGCACCGACGTTTGTGATGCGTGCGGCTTGCTCTTCGTACAAGCCACGATGATTGATTCGATTATAATCAATGGTCAAGCCGCTTCGTTTGGAGATATTGCGAGCGATCAAGACCTTAATAGACGCATCTTCTTGCGTAGCTTGTCCATAAAACAAATCAGAAAAAGCAATCGGCGCATTGTAGTACTTAAAGGAATCTGTACTGACTTTGTACGCAGCATTCATTGTCAAGCCGCTGTACACGCCATTGCGATATTGCGCTTGATAGATGAGCGGGAGAATCGGCTGCCCCACATCTCCTAGAGTTGTCGCGGGAGCTCCTAGTCGCTGCTCGTGCTTATACCGATAGATAGGAGCCATGACAGTATCGACTACACGCTGCTTGTAAGACGGCTGCATGCGACTCAACAAAAGCGTATATGCTGAGTCGGGAATTGTGATAAGTTCTGCTTGAGACCGCACTCGCGACGTATCCTCCTGAGCCAATAGTGCAGAAACAACGCAACAAAACACAAGTACAACTAGACTTCTCAATCTCATCGACGCGAAAATACTTCGAATAAAACGTAGGATATGAATGAGGAGCTGCCCCTTCGCGATGCTCAGGGTCGGGCTGTGCGCAGTACGGTAGCCTAGCCGCCTTCACTTCGCTCGGCGTCCGCCCTACGGGCGCTGCTTCCATCCCTCAGCCAAAAACTTATTTATAATCAAACTAAAAAACACATCACACAAAAACACAATTGTACTTTCCTGTCTTTTTGTTGTATTTTACGCAACCCGAATAAATCTCAACCAATACATTATGTTTTCAAATCAACTTAAAACCTCAAGCCGATACCTAATGTTTGCTTTAGGTCTCTGTTTGTCATTCAGTTTTATCGGCTGCGATGACAATGATGACATGGATCCTTTAGATGCTGAGCTCGCGCAGCTTGCCTCTACTACTCGTTTTTACGACACAGCTCCAGAAGCGCTTGCTCAAGGTTTTGATTCTACCGGTACAGTTTACGTGACTGGTATGGGACATCATTGGCCTATGGTCTCACGTATCGATGGTCAATTCAACCCAAATGAACCAGAATTTGTACTCTATGTACAGAATCAAGCAACTGGCGTGTGGGAGTTTGTAGCAGTCGAGTACGCAGTAGTACCAGACCCTGCTGATCCGACCCGAGCTCCTGAGGGCTTCTCTGGTGATCAAGACGCTTGGGCGTTTAACACAGCACAAGGCGTCTGGACGCTGCATTGCTGGATTGAGCTCGAAAACGCTGACGGCATCTTTGCACCAATGAACATGCTGATTCCTTAGCATCTCATTGGCATAGGGATGGAAGCAGCGCCCTCTGGGTGGCTTTATCAAAACGACCAGTCTCGAGCATTGAGGCTGGTCGTTTTGATGAAGCTAGGCTATCGTACTGCATACCCCGACTACTCAAGGTTGCAGCTCACCGCGCCTTGGGTGCAGATTCACCACTCGATTGTATTAAATACATCTTAATCAAACCCATCACAACATCGACGTGTGATTTGATTGTATCTTTGTCTCTCATTTAGATCTAAAAAAATGGACTTGATCTTACTTTGGGTTCCTGGCATACAGGAGTTACTCATCATCTTTTGTGTTGTTTTATTGCTCTTTGGCGGCAAAAAAATACCTGAATTGATGCGTGGTTTTGGCAAAGGAATCCGTGAATTCAACAGTGCGCGCGCCAGTGTAGAGCAAGAGCTCAAAGAAGGCATGCGCGAAGCTGAAAAAGAAGAAAAAGAAGCGAAATAGGCTCCTTTCAAAATTTTTATTGCTCAGTTGCTGAGCCAATTGCTGCTTTTTGCTGCTTCTCTCTAGTGTCACAAAATCGAGAATTGTCAGCAAAATAGTGAAATCCACATTATAGAGCTGCGCAGATACTAAGGCTTGTTAAAAAGCTTGCACAGCGTCGATTTTTAGATATAACTTTGCGCCGCAATAGCGTAACCGCTGTGCTTTGTCCTATAAAATGGACATCAACTTTGTGACGTGAAAATCGAAAAACGTAACATATCAAGCAAAAACCAGCTTCTCGAAAGCTACACTTGCTACCGAAAAGGTCTGCACACCTCTCCTGTAGGATGTGATCTATCGACTTGTATCCCTGCCCTGACGTAATCATAACTGACCTGCTAATTTAGGCGGAGTCTTGTGTCCGCTTAACATATATGCTGTGTCACAAATGAAATCAACTTTCCAAAAAAACAAAACAATCATGAGTCATCAACTAACACGTTTGCTAAGCGCATTCTTCATCAGCTTTCTGCTGTTGAGTACAAGTGCTATGGCAAACAGTTTTACTGATTACAACGACTCGGACAACTATCCATTTACGGATGCAGATCTGCGCTCGCGAGTAGAGAATATGTCTATCTACCCGCTCGATCTGCGCTACACCGAGACGACTGGCGACTATATCCGCTATTATATCAAGCACAAAGAGCGCATGGAGCAGGTGCTTGGACTTGCGAGCTTATACAATCCTGTTTTCGAGCGTGCACTAGCTGAAAATAATGTTCCGACCGTGATGAAGCACTTGCCAATCATCGAGTCAATGCTCAATCCCGAGGCAACATCACGCGCTGGAGCTGCAGGCTTATGGCAATTTATGCCCGCCACCGGTCGCAGATATGGTCTTCGTCAAACAAACAGCGTCGATGAGCGCCGCCAACTCTACGCAAGCTCATACGCTGCAGCCGAGCTCCTCCAAAAGCTCTATCAGAAATACGGCAGCTGGGAGACAGCGCTCGCATCATACAACTGTGGCGAAGTGCGCGTCAATCGCGCCATCAAAGCAACTGGCTCAAGCAATTACTGGGATTTTCGCTCGAAACTGCCGCGAGAGACGCAGAAATACGTTCCAAAATTTATCGCAGCGATGTACATCGCTAGCAATTATTCTCTCCACGGTCTTCATCCGATTCATCCAGGCATTGATGTGCAGTCGCTTGACTTTGTCCGCATTACTGGTCGCATGACGCTCCAAGAGATCGCTGAGACAACTATGGTTCCGTACGAGCAGATTGAATTCTTGAATCCTGGATTTAAAAATCAAACAATTCCGGAAAGCAGCATCGGCTACGTAATCGTATTGCCTCAAAATGCGCAGTACGCACTCATCGACAAATACCCGAATAAAGCAACTCCAGAATCAAGTTCGCTTGCGATCAACATTCCGGACTCATACGCTCAGCGCATCCTCGTAGGGCACGAGTATGTCAACCAAAAGCAGCGTTATCGTATCAAATCTGGAGACAATCTCGGCAGCATCGCTCTCCGCGAAGGTGTCACTGTGCGTCAGCTCCAACGCTGGAATAAGCTCAAAGGAACGAATATCAGAGCTGGAAAAAACCTCTACATCTATCGCAAAGTGCGTAAGCCGATTTACAAAATCGTTGAGCCACCAAAACCTGATATCGCAGCCATCGTCGCTACCCCTAAACAAGTGATTGTCCTGCCAAATACGCACACCGTCAAAACAGGCGAAACCCTTGAGTCAATCGCTCAGTTTTATGGACTTGATTATATGGAAGTCGAGCAGCTCAAACAACGCTACGGCACACTTCAGATGCAACCAGGTCTTCAGCTTGACCTACTCGTCGAGCCTATTGAATTTACTGGTTTGACACCTTGATAAAATAATAAGTACGGGCCATCAGCAGCCCTGATTTTCTATTAAAAAAACAAATAGAAAATCAGGGCTGCTGTCGCTATGCTACGTGGCTCGCTATTCGCTCGGCCGCCTTCACTACGTTTCGGCGTCTGCTGCGCACCACTCCGCAGCGCTTGTCCAAGCATTTCAAAATACTCGCCCAAAGAATCCAAAGCAATTGCTCATCTTTAAAGCATGAGTACAGACTTACATGAACAACTCGAGAAAGAACGCCTCCGAGCAGCCTCTATCTATCCAGGAGTCGTCATCAGATGGATGAAAGAAGATATCGAGCGTGCTCGTCTGCGCACAAAACAAACCGCGCTCAACTCCGGCGACAAAGCGCCAGATTTCGAATTGCCAAATACGCTCGGAGAAACGATCAAACTCAGCGATCGACTCAAACAAAACAAAGTCATCATAATTTGGTATCGCGGCAGCTGGTGTCCGTATTGCAATCTTGCACTTCGAGCGTATCAGCAGCAACTCGAAGCGTACAAAACTGCGGGAGCGGAGCTTATCGCAATTTCACCCGAGCAGCCAGACAATTCGATTTCGCTTTCCGAAAAACACAAACTCAAATTTCAAGTACTCTCTGATCAAAACAATATCGTCGCCAAGCAATTTGGAATTACGTTTCAGCTCAGCAAGCTCTTGACCTTTCTTTATAAATTCGGTGGAGCCAATATCGCCAAAGCAAATAAAAATGATTCGCGAGAACTGCCGCTATCAGCAGCCTATATCATCAATCAAAATGGAATCATTGAATACGCTTTTCTAGAAGCTGATTATAAAAAACGTGCTGATCCACTCGAGATTTTGGATGCGTTGAAGAAATAAAGCGCATCGGAGAATGCTCGGTTTTATTTTTACTGTAATTAATTATTTCTAGTCGCAAGCTTACCGCCTAAAAATGCCATCGGAATATACGCTAACACAAGATCAACTATCGTAAACCATAGTGGCCCTGTGATCA
>JAHDHF010000279.1 GCA_020631455.1 Saprospiraceae bacterium | reverse complement strand
ATTTCAAGCATTATCCCGAAGAAATGCGCGGCGATATCAGCTTCGTTTTCCTTGGGCAAAAGCAAAATAGCCGCGAAGGAATCCGTCATTACAAAGATCGCGAGCCCGATACAGCATTTATCACGCGGATCAGCGGGCTCGTCGAGCATATCGCTCGCTCAAAAACATCTCGGCAGCTCGCCAATCTTCTCAAACTTCACGAGCAGCTCCTCGGAGAGCAGCTTGAGATGCAGCCTGTACAAGAGCGATTATTTGCCGACTTTGAAGGACAAATCACTTCCCTTGGTGCTTGGGGTGGCGACTTTGTGATGTGCGTCAATCAAGCAGGACACGAATCCACAGCTGCCTACATGAAGTCATGCGGCTATGATGTCTGCTTGCGTTACGAAGAGATTCTTCTCGTTTAGTCGTCGTGATATTGCTGATATTCTTTGCGTTCTTTGTCGCGTTTCTTCTCGACATATTGCTCGACTTGACCAATGAGTGTTTTGAGGTCGAGATCAGTCTTCGTCAAGTAGCGATGATACGCAACAATGATGACACGTGACATCATCTCAGGATGCGTCGCACCCATCTTATTCATGTGGACTGAGAGGCGGCTGCCTTCCCAGAGGCTCCAGTTTTCGCGTATCCAACGCCCGAGGCTAAAGTGCAGTTTGACCATGGCATCGCCTTCGCCCATTTGCAGAAATTTTGCACGAGCCTCTCTGCTTGTGAGCTTATTGAGCTCAGCAATAGCATCAGGTAGATCTTTTGGGATATAAACGCCATTGAGCCGCTCCTTTTGGATGCGCTTATTGTATGCTCGCTCACGTTCCATAGCTTTTTGAGCGACAAGTGATGTGGCTGCAATGACAAATACAAGGAAGAAAGAAATACGTTTCATACTAGGGGAATTCAAGTAGACTAACGACAAGATATACCGTTCTCGTATCTCAATATGCGATGATTGTGCCAAGACAAGTCTTGTTGAAGATTTGGGGCTGCCCGCAGCAAAGCTGCGGTCGGGCTATACGGCACTCTCTCCGAGTTCCTTCTAGTCACTCGGAGTTCAAACAACACCTTCTATCCTTCCCCGTTCAGCTCAATGCCGAAGGCATTGAGCTGAACGGATCGGTGATATGTGGCGTATCCCGAAGGGTATGCCATCATAATCACTTGTTACATGCTGGCTTACCTCTACTTTGAATTCATATACTCAATATACGGATTCTTTTCAGTGTTAGCTTACAGCTCTCTGTCGCCCGCAAGTATGAGGACGGCAGTGTGCTGTAAATGGGAAATTTGTAGTTTTTATCCTTGAGTTCTTTAGCTTAAGGAATTTAGACACTTTACTATTATGGAGCTTATTATTTGTAACCAT
>JAHDHF010000278.1 GCA_020631455.1 Saprospiraceae bacterium | reverse complement strand
ATCAAGCTACGTTCCCGGTCGATTTGTTTGAAAACAGAACCGCCTTCGATCTCTTGGTCGTACTTCCTGCTATACTCCTGCTTCTTGTCCATACGGACATATTCAAGGGGCGCATAGGCCGCGAGATTCAACCTCTTGATAGCCAAATTGATATCTTTAAGCGGTGGGAATTTTCCGCTGGTATCAATATCCGATTTCATATTCTGAGGCTTCAAGCGTTCGGGGAATTTGCCAATTTCCGATACGTCGTAATATTTTTCAATGTGCTTACGCGACCGCGCAATCGTTATAAGGTCGAGCAATTTGAAATAGTCGAAGTTTAGGCTTTCAAGAAGCGATTCAGCCTTTCTTTGTTCATCAGGCAATTTTAGCCATTTATTAAAATGGGTTTGCGCCTTTCTAAGGGTTTGCTCAATGCTGGTGATTCCAAAATCTGAAAGCGCTGTGTCGCGACCTTCAGTAATGAATGCGACTTGATTTTTAAGGTCATTCATTCGGCTGTTCACGGGTGTCGCAGACAACATCAGAACTTTGGTTTTCACGCCCGACCTGATAATTTGATCCATCAACCGCTGGTAACGCGTTGCGCCATCTGTCTTTGTTCCGCTGTTTCGAAAGTTGTGAGACTCGTCGATTACAAGCAAATCATAATTGCCCCAATTGATAGTCTCAAGATTGATCTCACCTGACTTGCCTTTGTCGCGGCTCAGGTCTGTATGATTCAGCACGTCATAATTAAAACGATCTGAAGCCAAAAGATTACGCTTGTCGTTGATCGTGTAAACAGTCCAGTTTTCGCGAAGCTTCTTTGGACAAAGAACGAGAACGCGATCATTCCGCAATTCATAGTATTTTATGACGGCTAAGGCTTCGAAGGTTTTACCCAAGCCAACACTGTCCGCAATGATGCACCCGTTGTATTTTTCAAGCTTATCAATAGCGCCCATTACGCCATCAGACTGAAACTTATAAAGCTTGTTCCATATAGTTGTATCTTTAAAACCCGTTTTCGAACGAATTATGCTCTCTTCGTCGATATCTTCGAGATAGTCTTTGAAGATGTTGTAGAGGGTGATGAAATAGACAAGATTTGCAGGCTTATCTGATGACAAATACTCAAGATGAGCCAAAAGTTCATCCTTGATATCTTGGGTCGCTTTTTCATCATTCCAGATCGTGTCGAACCATTGCAGGAGCTGTTTTGTCGTCGCAGCGTCAGAGATGCCCATGTTAATCTCAAACCCGCCTGACTTAACGTCACCTAGACCTGTCGCCGTAAAATGAGATGCGCCTTGTACAACAAAGGCATCGCTTTCATTATTGACATGAAACATGTTTTGCGGCGGAAACGCCATGTGTCCGGTCATGGCTTTTGTC
>JAHDHF010000277.1 GCA_020631455.1 Saprospiraceae bacterium | reverse complement strand
GTATAGAGCTTTTCGAGGCGACGCCAAGCGGCATTACGCTCAGCAGGAGTCCAATGTGGGTTTTCGTAAATCTCGTGCTGGAAATGATCGACACAAACACCGTATGGCAAAAACGCAAGGCTGCCCGCCAAGTGCGCATACTTGTAGCGATCGGTCTTTTCTTCGAAGAACTTCTCCATCCACGGCCATGCGAAAAACTCCATACTCATCGAGTGAATTTCGCAGGCTTCGTGCGTCGGCCAGTGATATTCTGGTACATTGAAATTGCGGCTTTCGTACACTTGGAAGGCGTGACCTGCCTCGTGCGTCAAGACATCAATGTCATGACTCGTTCCATTAAAATTGCTGAAAATAAATGGCGACTCATAATTGTCAATAAATGTGCAGTAGCCGCCAGTGCTCTTGCCATCGCGGCTCACGAGATCCATCAATCCATTATCGAGCATGTGATTAAAAAACTTGCTCGTCTCTGGCGAAAGCTCATTGTACATCGTCGTTGCGTGATCGACGATCCAATCTGGCTCGCCCTTCGGCTGCGCATTGCCGCCCTTAAACTTGTACGGCAAATCGTAGTACTGCAACGTATCAAGACCGAGACGCTCTTGCTGACGCTCGGCAATCTTGCTTGCGACTGGGACGATGTATTTCTGCACGTAGCTTCTAAACTTGGCAACATCGGCAGCTGAATAATCTGTGCGCTGCATGCGTGCATAGCCCATTTCGACAAAATTCTCGAAGCCAAGTGTGGTTGCCATTTTATGACGCAGCTTGACTTTATCATCAAAAATGCGCTCAAAAGTCGCTTGATTTTTCTCGAAGAAGCCAAATATTTTGTCATTGGCTTCTTTTCGTGTCGCGCGATCCTCATCTTCTTTGAGTATCTGAGCAGATGACAGATTGTAGATCTTGCCTTTAAACTCAATCTCGGCTGTCGCTTTGAGCTTGCTATATTCTGTACTGAGCGCATTTTCTGCTTGTAGGTCTTCGAGTATCTCAGGCGAGAATTTTTTAAGGCTCAACTCAGCGAGTTTAAATAGCTGCTTGCCATATTTCGCTTCGAGATGATCGCGGTATGTCGCCTTGACCAGCTCCTTGTAGTACTTGGTGACGAGGTCTGTGTACTTTGGATTTGTCTGATCAAAATAGGCTTGCTCCTTCTCATAGAATTCATCCTTCATATTGATCGAATTGCGGATGCTGCACAAGACTTCCATTGTCTCATAATCTTTGCGATGTGCAGAGATGGCATCCATAGCCGCTTCTTGAGCTGCTGCATTTGATGCTGCTGCAAAATCGTGCACAAGGCCTTCAAACGCCTCAGCGTAGGTATCAAAATCAGGTCGCGTATACGCGTACGAATCAAATTTTAATTCTGTCGTCATA
>JAHDHF010000276.1 GCA_020631455.1 Saprospiraceae bacterium | reverse complement strand
CTGCTTGCTCTAAGTCTAAAGCTTCTTGCAGCAAAGCAAAAGCGACTTCTGTAAGCGCTGAGAAGAAAACTTGCACAAAAGCTGAAAAGAAAGCTTGCAGCAAAACAAAGGCAACTGCTGTAAAAGCAAGCCTCGAAGAGAAGTAATTGATTACTTCTACCCGATAAAAAAGCTGCTTGGATTGATCCAAGCAGCTTTTTTTATTGCTACATCTTTTGTTCCTCTATATTTTGCAACATGCCAAAATCAAAAAAGCGGTCGCTTAAGAACATCAATACACCTCCTGGAACAGTTGTCTATGATGGCAAGAAGCAAGACATCAAATCAACAGTTTCGCATTCGATTTATTCTGCAGATAAAATCGAGACAACGTTTATTCGAAATTTAGACGAGCTTGCTTTTTTGCCCGAGGTGGTCAATTGGCTCAATGTCGATGGCTTGCATGAAACTGATCTCATTGAATTCATAGGCCAAAATTTTGAACTGCATACGCTAATACTCGAAGATATCGTCGACACACATCAGCGTACAAAAATTGAGATTTATTCTGACTGCATTTTCACAGTTGTCAAGCAAATACGAGTCAAAGAGCAAGCTGACGATCTGCTTGAAATCGAACATATTGGCATTGTATGGAAAAAAGGCGGTGTCATCTCTTTTCAAGAATTAAGTGAAGACGCTTTTACTCCTTTACGATCAAGATTGCAACATGCTCAAGGACGAATCCGGCAGCGTGGAAACGATTACCTCTATTACGCATTGCTTGACTCTATAGTTGATAGTTATTTTGTAGTCCTTGACTGGCTCAGCAATAGACTTGACTCGCTCGAAGACACAATTTTCTCAAAGCCTGAGCAGCAGCATCTCCAAGAAATACAACGAAACAGGCTCGCGCTGATGCACATGCGCCAAGCCATTTTACCTATGCGAGATGCATTGAATAAATTGATTAAAGATGATCTACCATTGGAATTTGACTCTCGAACTGAAACCTATCTCCGCGACGTACAAGATCACATCATCCAGATTCTTGAAACGATCGATACATATCGCGAAATCAACTCGAGCTTGAAAGATATTTATTTCAATGGATTAAGTTACAGGATGAATGAGATCATGAAAGTCTTGACGATCATGTCTACTATTTTTATTCCACTCACATTCTTGGCTGGCGTTTATGGTATGAATTTCAAATTCATGCCCGAACTGGATTGGAAATACAGTTACGCAATTTTCTGGATCATTAATTCGATTATAATTATCACTCTATTTATTTATTTCAAACGTAAAAAGTGGCTTTAATCTACTCACAAATTAAAGTAGCAATTGGACAAGCGCTGCGAAGTGGTGCGAAGCAGATGCGAATGCAATGAGCAGCCGAGCGAA
>JAHDHF010000108.1 GCA_020631455.1 Saprospiraceae bacterium | reverse complement strand
GATGCACTCGCATCAAGTGTAACTGTTGTATTCGTACAGGTCAACTGATTAGGAGTAGCTATACCCGCTGCTGGTGGAATTGTATCGATACTCACTGTTGCTGTAGTTGTATCAGCACAACCATTATTGGTGTCAGTAACGATGAGCTCATACGTCCCCGCAGCATTCACTGTTGGAGATGGAGTTGCTCCACCACTGACTATATTACCACCACCGCTAGCAGACCATGTATAACTAATCCCTGCTCCTGAAGTTGAACCACTTCCGTCGAGAATTATACTAGTGTTTGAGCATGTCAGATCAGCAGGTAAAGCTATATCCGCTACAAGTCCTGAATTATCTAATGTTACACTGGTGCTTGCCGTATTCGTGCAACCATTTGAAGCATCAGTAACAGTTAACGTATATGTTCCAGTTGCATCTACAATTGGCGAAATTGTCGTACCACCGCTGACAATATTTCCACCGCCACTCGCTGCCCAAGAATAGCTAATTCCTGCTCCACTTGCTGAGCCACTCGCATCAAGGGTTACTGATGTAACAGTACAAGTGAGCTGGGCTGGTGTAGCAATGCTTGCTACAGGAGGAACTGTATCAATACTAACAGATGTACTTGCGGTATTCGTACAGCCTGTATTTGCATCAGAGACTGTAATTGTATAGGTGCCTGTTGCATTTACAACAGGTGAAACGGTTGTTCCGCCACTAATAATATTTCCACCGCCACTGGCAGCCCAGGAATAACTTATACCTATCCCACTCGCTGAGCCACTCGCATCAAGAGTTACAGTCGTATTTGTACAAGTGAGTTGTCCAGGAGGGGCAATTGTAGCTGGAGGAGGCGTAACATCTTGGATAACTGTTATTGGAGAAACAACGGTTTCGCAGCCTGTGCTAGAGTTCGTAACCGTTACAGAATAATTGCCTGGTGCGTTAATAGAAGGCATAGCTGTGGTACCACCTGAAACGACTCCAGGTCCAGCCCAAGTATAATTTGCACCTGTACCGACATTAGAAACGGTCACATTTAAATTAATAGATGTCGTATTACAATCGAGTGTATCTGTTTGACTTGGCGTAACAGTAGGAGCAGTTAGATCTTGAGAAACGATAACCGATGCTGTATCAGTACAACCTGATGATGTTTGTGTAACTGTCAGGATATAAGTTCCTGGAGTATTAACGGAAGCATTCAGCGTAGTACCGCCACTTACAACACCTGGACCAGTCCAAGCATAAGTGTAATCAGCGCCTATAGATGAAAAGCCACCCCAAAGTCCAATTGGTGTTTGATCACAAGTAAGAGTTGCTACTGGAGTAATAATGTTTGCTATAATATCTGATGGTTCAGAAACAGTAAACGATGTTGATCGAATACAACCTTCTGTTAAATCAGTAACTGTTACAATGTATGTTCCAGCTGCAATTGGGCTTTGAGTATCTGCCCCGGGTAAATTTGTCGAAGTCAGAACAGGAGTGTTCGGATCTGTTGCTAAAGCATAACTGTAATCAAATGGTCCTGTACTCGTAGGAGTGACAGTAACTGAGCCATCATTATCTCCTGGACAAGTGATATCCGTAACTACAGAAAGTGGTTCGGCACAACAAGACACAACTGCGGAAAAATTCAGCTCTGGGTCTGATCCACAACCAGGGGAATTCCAAGAGCCTGATTCTGAATCACCTAAAGTATTTATTGTAATACCAAGATTGTCGCCGCCAGCAGCAGGAGGGCAATCATCTACTGTGATTTGAAAACAATATTCCCAAGAACAGGTCGTGTTTACACTATTGTCATCGCCGAAATTATTTCCAGGATCACCATCAATAAAAATCGCTCCACTAGCTGTCTCATAAAACCAACCTGGACCGTAGGTGTTTCCAGTAAATGTACTTGTAACAGAATTATAGAAATCCCATGTCCCTGTGCCATCACATGATGCCGGAGTAGAAACATTCGTTATACTATTTGGCAGCCAACTACCTGTAGGAATAATTTCAATGCCATGAATCCAATTCGTAGCTGACTGACCCCAAGATGTTACCTCAGCACAAATGACTACATCAGTGCCTGCATCGAGAAAGTTATTTGTCGGATTCGGTGTAATTGATACAAGTTGTGACGCTTGAAGACAATCACTACAATTATTTGTCGTCGTAAACGTCGCATTAAAGTCGCCAACATCAGTCAAATTACCACCTGAAATTTGGAGATAATAAGTCGATCCTGGAAACATACTTTCAAATGAACCCGTTACGGTGTTACCTGATCCGACAGCGCACCCAAAGCCTGTCAAGGCTCCACATGCTCCGTCATAATACAATCCCATAGCAGGATTGACGAGATCGCCTGTGATTGTGATATCGAGCTCAGTACCTGTAGCTACAAATGAATACCAGACATCAGCTGCTGGACCAGGCATATCTGCTCCGCCTTGACAATTGGCTAAAGACTCATAGATGGTCGGGCTTGTACCTCCTACATTTGACAAACAATAGGTGACACTTTGAGGAGTCGTACCAGGACAATCAGTTAAAGCTGGCATTGTCAAAGCGCAGGCATTCGCACATTCATCAGAAAGCGGGCAAGGCTGAGGTGTATTCGTACAAGCGCTTAAACTGATGTTATAGTTGCATGTACCTCCAAATGTATCATGATAGGATCCTGAAATATTAGCAGGCTCACCGTTTGTAATGACCTGTACGTTTGTGCAGAGTGTCTGCCCGACATGTGCAACGATCACTGAACTCGTTGTCCAACGAATTTCATTGCCACCTAGAACAGCTCCATTGTAGTCGTCACCACTCGTAGTAGATATCGTTGGCGGCGTAAATGACTGTACACTTGCAAACGTACCGCCACTGAATATCATGTTAAACCAATCGGGGCTTCCTTCAAGACCGTTGAACTCAACACATAATTGAATATTATATGTATATGTGCCATTGCCATTATCTGAATCACTAATTACAGAGAAAGAGGCTTCATCACAAGCGAAAATTGAAGCAATATTGCTGAGAATAAGCAGCGTCAAAAAGTACAGCTTTTTCATAAAAATAATTCTAGTAAGGACTTTGGGTTGATTCGGGATCGTAGATGAGGCTAAGATAAAAAATAGGAGACGTCCCCATCGCTTTTTTTTGGAATGAGCAAATCGCCATTTACGGTTCTTTTTTTGCAATCATTTTTGCCATCAAATTTCACAACGAATTGATTTACAGATGTATTGCCTCGTTTTAAGTAAAACAATGAGCATCAGCAGCTAACGCTGCTGCGGGCTGTCCGCAGTACGGTGGCCTAGCCGCCTTGCTGCGCTACGGCGTCCGCTTCACTCCTTACAGTCGTTCGCGCTGCTCCCATCCCTATGCCATGCAGCTGTCACACTCTGTGTCGGACAAGCGCTGCGGAGTGGTGCGACGTAGAGCGTAGCTCTAGGAGCAGACTCAGCTTTGCTGAGGCCGAGCGTCAGCGAGCCACGGAGCATAGCGACCGCAGCCAATGGCTGCGGATGGCCCATGATAAAAATACTTTTCATGAGATGAATCAACTGCGTCGATGAAGGCGGTACATTTGCGTCATGCTCGATCGCATCAAGGCGGCTCTCGGATATTATTGGCAGGCAAAGACGCTGTATCAGATCCATTCCCCTCGTGCATTTGAATTTGCTCAACAGCTCGTAGATGATGATCGTGATTTTTACGTATTTGGTCAGATCGAAACGTATCGAGCGTTGCTCAAGTCGCGTACTGAAATCCTTGAAATCAAAGATCTCGGTGCTGGCTCTACGACTGGAGCTGGCAATAAACGAGCGATCAATGAGATCGCTCAATCGGCTTTGAGCCCACGCAAGTGGGGTAAGCTACTGTTTAAACTAGCTGCTCATTATAAGCCAAAAACGATCTTGGAGTTTGGAACTTCACTCGGCGTATCGACGATGTATCTCGCTGCAGCAGATTCGAATGCTCGAGTGGTCACAATGGAAGGCTCGCCTGAGATTGCTCAAGTCGCCCGCGAAGGGTTTGCTCGTTACGAATACTCAAATATCACGAGCTTGATCGGGAGTTTTGATGATCGGCTGGAGGAAGCAATAGCAGCTTGTGATAAGCGTCTTGATCTCGTCTATATCGACGGCGATCATCGCGAAGAACCGACTATCAGATATTTTGAGCGCATCAAACCATACTTACATGATGACTCTATCGTGATTTTTGATGACGTCTATTGGAGCAGTGGAATGACGGCTGCTTGGGAACGAATTAAATCAGATCCGCAAGTTCGGTTGTCTATAGACTTGTACAAATATGGAGTCATATTTATGACGCCTGACTTGCTCGAAGAGAAGCATCTCAAAATTGTGTCGTCTCATTGGAAACCCTGGGCGCAGGGATTATTTGGTTGAGCCATACGAATGGCTGCGTGTCGGTATTGCTTCTGCCAGTTGTGCGTTTGCGCCATTGAATGGTCTTGGAAACTCTATCCCTAGGTCGAGGAATTTTTTGTGAAGCACTTGTAATACATCACATGTGATCGTAAATGCTTGACCTGAGTCATCTGCCCAAACCCAAGCTCGTACGACAATACCAAGCTCAGTCCATCGTACAACCTTGACTCGTACGATTGGCGTTTCTTGTTCGATCTCTTCTTGAGATCGCTGATCTTGAGTAAGTGGATGCTCTTCTGCTGCTGCTTGGATGAGCGGTATAATCTGATCAAGATCAGATCCAAATGGGAGTAATATCTCAATATGCTGACATTGGCGCTCATCAACGAGATCAGAATTGATTAGCATCTTTTCGCTAATCATGCTGTTTGGGATGACGATTCGTTTATTCTCAAAACTCCGAATGACAGTATGACGAAGTGTAATGTCTTCGACAATACCACTTACTTGGTCTATTTGCAAACGATCATTGACGCTGAATGGGCGAAAAATCACAAGAAATACACCGCTCATGATATTGCTAAACGATGCTTGAGCTGCAAGACCTACAACTAAAGCTAAAATTCCAGCACCTGCTAAAATTGAAGTCGAAAATATTCTCAACTTCGGAACTGCAAAGATCGCAGCGGCTATACCCAAGAGTATAAACGTCGCTGTGAGCATGTGCTTTAGAAAAATATAATTCGTAGGATCGTTGTGTATAACTAAAGTAGAAGAAAGAATGTATCGATCGAAAACATATCGCATGATTTTGACGATAACAATCGTCAATAAAAGGATGATACAGACACTTACAAGCTGACCTAAAGGTTGTGTCAAAAATGCTCCAAGATCATTAAGTATTTGTTCCATGAAATTATTAACATCATATTGAATCAATACGTTCTTAATCGTCAAAGAAAAATCATAATTTCGATACAAATTTAATCTATGCGATTTTTCCTCCTAGCTTTCTTCACTATTTCTAGTGCGTTCTTTGTTCAGGCACAATTGCCATTACAAGAATTACTCGATACTGCTCGGGTTGCGATACAGGCTGGCGATTTTCGGAGCTCAGAGCAGCAGTATTTGAATATCGCTTGGAGAGGGATTGAAGAGAAAGAATTTTCACATGCTGTAGAAGCATATTCGTATGCACATTTTAGCTCTATTCGCCTTGGCAAAAAAGAGGCTGCACAAACATATTTGGATAGTGCATTTATTGTTTGGGAGATGTACAAAGTACCAGATCTCTCGTATACCCTTGCACTCGAAAATCGTGGACTTAAACGATATTATACACAGCAACTTGATGACGCTTTAGAAGATCTAACATTGAGTTATCAAATCCACAAAACGATACCGGAAAGAAAACTTGGTATTATTAACATCCTTCAGCTTATCGCTGGAGTATATACTGATAAAGGGCTACATGATCAATCAAAAGAATACACTGATTTAGCTGAACAAGAACTTGAACAAAATTTCAAAGAACATAAACATTATTTAAAAGCGAAAGAAGAACTCTACACGCATAAAGGTGTCAATGCATATTTCGCTAATCGGCTAGCTGAATCGAATTCTTCTTTTGCCGAGGCTTTACGAATTGCCAAAATTGCTTATCCTGAAAATCATAGTCGAATTGCAATTTGCTTATCAAATGCATCATCTACTGAGGAATCAAATGGCAATTATTTACTTGCTCAAAAAATGCTTGATGAAGCTATTCGCATTCACTCGACGAATGAAGGTACTCAAAATTCGATTATCGCTGATTATTATGGACGATTATCAAATTGCTACATGAGACAATTTGATTATGAAAAAGCAATAGAATTTGCTACGCTTGCCAAAAACACTAAAGAATATATGTATGATGAAACATCGCTTGAAACTGGCCTAGCGTATATCAATTTAATAGAATTAAAATTACGTGCAAACAAACTAAATGGAATTGATACTCTTTTTGAAAAAGCGAATTTCCATACTCAAAATACAAAACTGCCAATTCGAGTAAAATATCTTCAACTATTGGCAGAATATGAAAACACAAAAGACAATCCGAAGTATAACACAATTAAAGACCACCTACTCTCTGCCTTCGAATTATCTACACGAATAAATAAAAATCCAACAGTATCACAAGCTTCCATTCTAATTCAAATAGCCGAAATAGAACACCAATTTAATAATCTGAAAGCAGCTACCAATCGATCGAAACAAGCAATTGACATTATCAAAAAATCATCTATACTAGACGAACGCGAGCCTGCTATTCGTGCGCTACTTCAATCAGTTGGTTTTTTGCCACAAATAGAACAAACTGAGTTTATTCAATTTATTCTTCAGCATTGTTTTTGGCAGCCAGATGAATGGGACAAAACACTTGAAAGTATACGACCAGAAGCTCTAGCGCTG
This sequence comes from Saprospiraceae bacterium, assembly GCA_020631455.1. Lineage (GTDB taxonomy): Bacteria > Bacteroidota > Bacteroidia > Chitinophagales > Saprospiraceae > JAHDHF01. The sequence continues at coordinate 1,782 of JAHDHF010000108.1, read as the reverse complement.
CCACTCGAAGCGAGTCAAGCTATGATGCTGTATGCTGACAATGCCAATCAACTTAATAAATTTTCCGAAGAAGAAGTCCAAGAATGGATTCAGAAATCATTTCGACTCTTTATTGACACACGTACACAATACACTTCTGAGTCGAGTAAGATTCGACTTTCAAACAAAGGTCATCAACTCGCAGATCGTGCGCTCTCTATACTTTATGAGCAACATAAAAAAAATAATATGCGAGCAAAAGAGCTCGCATTTACTATTGCCGAATTATCTAAAAGCCTGACGCTCGCTGAGCATGTACGACAGCTCGACTTTTCTAGTGCGTTTGATGACTCAGAATTATTTAAGCAACTTAAATCAATTGATCAACAGCTCATTAGTACGAGATACGAGATTCAAACAACTGAAAACATAAAGCCAGAAATACTTCGAGAATTGCGACTCCGCTTGCTTCAGCTTGCTGGGAAACGCTCCGATCTTCTTGAAAAAATTCAAACTGAATTTCCGAATTTAAAATCGGCTATATCAATATCAAATGAAAATCCCCTTGACATTTTAAATAACACCCTTGGCGATAAGGAGCTGCTTATTTCGTATTTCATTAGCGATTCGAATTGCCACGTTTTCAATTATCTCAATGGTATAATTAATTGGAAAACTGAGCAGTCAAAAGGAACTGTAGATGTTTTACCTTCTTTACTTCCTACTCTATCTGATCCAACATCAAAATATGGTAACGGGCGAATCCTTGGCGCTTTATATAATCGACTACTACCGACACAATTACTTGATTCAAATCCATCAATACAACGAATCATCATTATTCCAGATGGAATCCTCAGTCAATTCCCATTCGAGTTACTTATTTCAAATGATCAATACTTAATAGAAAACTATCCAATTTCGTATGAGTATAGCACAGTACTCTTAAAACGGAATCGAGAAAAAACGCAATACAAAACGAAAAACTGGATTGGATTCGCTCCGTTCTCGGAGTCTAGCTTGCTTCAATTTTCAAAACTGCCTTCTAGTATTAGAGAATTAAAATCACTAGAAAAACTCAGTGATGGAAAATCATTTGCAGCAAAAAAAGCAACGAAACAATCATTTTTAAAGCAATACCAATCGCACCAGTTTATTCACCTTGCGACACATGCAGATATTCATCCATCTCAATCACTTTTATCTCAATTATTGTTTAGCGGCGATTCTACAGATATAGACGGTTTGTCATTAGCAGAATTGTATAGTCTTCAGTTTAAAGCAGATCATCTATATCTCGGAGCTTGTCAGTCAGGCGATGGCATTCTGCAGCAAGGAGAAGGAATTATGAGTTTAGCGCGTGGTTGTTTTTATGCAGGCGTGCCGCGTGTTGTTTTTTCTCAATGGCCGCTTTTTGATGAAGCTTCTGCAGATATTACGAAGACGTATTATCAATTATTGGCTGATGGCATGGCTGCTGATAAAGCTCTACAACAAGCAAAAATACAATACCTAAAAACAGGCAGCCGCAATCGTCAGCACCCTGCTTACTGGGCTGGCATCACACTTTCTGGCAATCCAAATGCCTTGGAGGTGCGCGGTTCGTCGAGTTCATTCACGACTATTTTACTTGTCTGTGCAGCTGGTTTCGTTGCCTTATTTATTTTATTTTTCATTAAAAAGAATAAGTAAATGAGGGGCTTCTCTTGTTCTTTATTTTTAATAAAAAAAGAACAAGAGTCGGGCTATCCGCAGTACGGTAGCCTAGCTTTTGTGAGAAGACCCCAGACTAAAGTCTAGGGC
>JAHDHF010000107.1 GCA_020631455.1 Saprospiraceae bacterium | reverse complement strand
AGCTGCCTTTTTCTTACGCACAGGCTTTTTAAAGGCATTTGGTATTTGCGCTTCGATGAGTGCTTTCGCTTCGTCGAGTGTCATTTCCATTGCTTGCTCGCGGGTCATGCGCTTGCCTTCAGCATCTTTTGGGATGTTGATGCTTTTCTTTTTGAAGCGGATGAATGGTCCCCAGCGGCCTTGTTCGATGTCAATACCTTCTTCTTCAAAACGTTGAATGTAGCGCTCGGCTTCCTTTTTCTTTTTGATTTCAATTAGCTCTTTGGCTTCTTCTTGCGTGATCGTGTCAGGATCAAATCGCTTTGGGATATTAACATAAAAGCCATTCCACTTAAAGAACGGACCGAAGCGGCCAGCGCCTTTGGTCACTGGAAGTCCGTCGTGCATAAAGATCGGCTTATCGGCTTCGCGCTTGGCTTCGATAGCCGCGATCGCCGCATCGAGATCGACATCAGCTGCTTGCATGCCTTTTGGGATGCTGTAATTCCCTTCATCGAATTTGACATACGGTCCAAAACGACCTTCGCTGATGACGACATCTTTGTCTTCGTATTGTCCAAGCGTCTTCGGAAAATCAAAGAGCGGCAAAACCTCTTCGAGTGACACATCTTCGAGCGCCATTTGCGGTTTGAGGTTTGCGTATTGCGGCTTTTCGTCTTCGGCGAGCTCGTCTGGCGCGCCAATCTGAGCGATCTTGCCATAGCGACCGAGGCGGACAAGCACTGTGCGACCTGACTTCGGATCTTTTCCGAGGATGCGCTCTCCACTTGCTCGTTCGGCGTTTTCAAGTGTATTCGTTACTTGATCGCGGAATGGAAAGTAAAAGTCCTTGAGCATATTCTGCCATTGGAGTTTACCGTTGCTGATCTCATCAAAGTTTTCTTCGACTTTGGCTGTGAAGCCATAATCCATGATGGACTCGAAATGTTCGGAGAGGAAATCGCTGACGACAATTCCGATATCACTTGGTACAAGTTTACCTTTTTCGGCACCTGTCTTCTCAGTTTCTGTACGAGTTTCGACCTCGTTGTTTTTGAGCACAATTGCTTGGTACGGACGCTCCTCTCCTTCTTTGCTTCCTTTGGCGATATAGCCGCGAGTTGGATTTGTGATTTTATCAATCGTCGGCGCGTAGGTTGATGGACGACCGATGCCGAGTTCTTCCATTTTTTTGACGAGTGATGCTTCCGTGAATCGAGCAGGCGGTCGGCTAAATCGTTGCAATGCTTCGATATAGTTTTCAGCGAGTTGCTGCCCTTGTGCAAGCGGAGGCAAAATACCGTTGTTCTCTTCTTCGTTTTCGTCGTCTTTGCCTTCGAGATAGACTCTCAAAAATCCATCGAATTTGATGACTTCTCCCTTGGCTACATAGAGTGCTCCGCCCACGGTTGAGATATTGATTTTGGCAGTTGTCCGCTCGAGAACTGCGTCTGCCATTTGACTTGCCATTGCGCGATTGCGAATGAGCTCGTACAAGCGCTGCTGATCTCGATCTGGGCTCACGCCTTTGCGATCGACATTCGTCGGGCGGATGGCTTCGTGCGCTTCTTGTGCGAGCTCTTTTTTCTTGCCTTTGCCTTTAAAGCGACGAGTCTGAACGTAGTTTTCGCCGTACTCAGTCGCGATCTGAGCAGCCATTGCTTTGATCGCTGTTTCGGAGAGATTGACAGAATCAGTACGCATGTAGGAGATGTGTCCTTGCTCGTAGAGGCGTTGTGCAACACTCATCGTGCGCTTCACCCCAAAGCCAAGTTTGCGACTTGCCTCTTGCTGCAACGTAGACGTCGTAAAAGGCGGCGCGGGGCGACGCTTGGCAGGTTTGACCTCTAGACTTTCGATCGAATACGTAGCTAATTTAGACTGCTCCAAAAATTCTAGTGCTGATTTTTCAGTGTCAAATTCTTGCGACAGTTGCGCTTTGACAGTTGTTAGTTTGCCGCTTTTGGCTGGTGCAGTGAAATAGCCGTAGACTTTAAATGAAGACTTCGGCTGGAAGTTTCTGATTTTGCGTTCCTGCTCAACGATCAGCTTAACAGCTACTGATTGAACACGTCCAGCACTCAATTTGCCTTTGATCTTTCTCCACAATAATTCCGACAAATTAAATCCGACAAGGCGATCTAGAACACGTCTTGCTTGCTGCGCATTAACCAAACCTTTGTCCAAAATGCGAGGTTCTTGAATCGCTTTTTGGATTGCAGGTTTCGTGATTTCACGGAACACGATGCGCTTGGTCGTGTCTTCGTCTAGTCCTAGAACTTCGCAAAGGTGCCAAGCAATGGCTTCTCCTTCGCGGTCTTCATCCGTTGCGAGCCAGACTTCATCTACTTTTTTGATAGACTTCTTTAACTCACTGACTATCTTCTTTTTATCGTCAGTTACCTCATACTCAACCTTGAAGTTGTCATCAGGATCTACAGCTTTATTTCCCTTAGACAAATCACGAATGTGGCCGTAGCTTGACTTAACTGTAAAGTCTTTTCCGAGATACTTTTCAATAGTCTTGGCCTTGGCCGGTGACTCAACGATGAGGAGATGTTTAGGCATATTTTACGATTCTATCGGGCTGCAAAGAAATACTATTTCGGTCTAATTCAAACAAGTTTCTGTTTTTGGGGCCATACTCATCTCTCCAAATGTCGAGATGAGTACCGGGCTATTCGGCAGCTCGCTGCTCGCTCGGCTGCTCATGCGATGCACTCGCATCTGCTACGCACTGCCTACTATCCCTTGTCCGAAGCGGCTTATTTTTCACGCATGAAAATAGCAACCGGCACTCCCGAAAAATCAAAATGCTTCCGAAGTTGATTCTCTAAAAACAATTTGTAAGGAGCTTTGACATGCCGCGGATGGTTACAGAAAAAAGCAAATGCTGGATAGCGCGCCTTGATTTGTGTGATGTACTTTACTTTGATAAAGCGGCCACGATGCGCTGGCGGGGGCTGATGTTCAATAATCGGAAGTAAGACATTGTTCAGCTCCGATGTTGTTATTCGTCGGTTTTTATTCTCGTAGACTTGTAGAGCAGCTTCCATCGCCTTGAAGATTCTTTGATTTTCAAGCGCAGAAGTAAAGATGATCGGCAGATCAGTGAAGGGCGCAAGACGTTGTTTAAGCGTACGTTCGTAGTCGCGAGCCGTATTGCTATCCTTCTCCATCAAATCCCATTTATTCACAAGCAGCATCAAGCCTTTGTTCCGCTTTTGGGTGAGGCGTATGATATTCATGTCTTGCGCTTCGATCCCGAGTGTCGCATCAATAACGAGAATACAAACATCAGCTTCGTCAATCGATTTGATAGCGCGCATGACTGAGTAGAACTCGAGATTTTCTTTGACGCGACTTTTACGTCGCATCCCAGCTGTATCAATCAGCAGAAAATCTTTCCCAAACTTATTGTAACGCGTGTGAATGGAATCACGAGTTGTACCCGCTACATCAGTCACTATATTTCGAGTCTCGCCTACAAGCGCGTTTAGTAAAGAGCTTTTGCCGACATTTGGCTGCCCGATGATCGCAAACTTCGGTATTGAATCTTCTTCTTCTTTTGGATCATCTAGATATTCACAGACAGCATCGAGAAGATCACCAGTACCGCTGCCAGTCATCGCAGAAATAAAAAACGTGTTTTCGAAACCCAAACTCCAAAATTCATTTGCTTCAAGCTGTCGTTCGTAGTTATCGACTTTATTCGTGACACAAAACACTGGCTTATTGCTTCTTCTGAGGATGTTGGCGACATCTTCATCTAAGTCGGTGATACCTGTCGACACATCGACAAGAAAGATGATGACACGCGCTTCTTCTACAGCGATGTGAACTTGATCTCGGATTGCGGCTTCAAAGACGTCATCACTATTTGAAACAAAACCGCCAGTGTCTATAACTGTAAAATTCTTACCGTTCCAATCAGAGATCCCATATTGACGATCGCGAGTTACGCCGCTTTGATCATCTATTATTGCTTGGCGCTCTCCAATGAGTCGATTAAACAGTGTTGATTTGCCGACATTTGGTCGGCCGACTATTGCTACAATATTGCTCACGTAAATGTATTAATTGTTGTATCCAAATGATTTAAGCTGTTTGTCATCGTCTCTCCAACCTTCCTTGACTTTGACAAGGAGATGTAAGAAGACTTTTTTCTGTAAGAAGGTTTCAATTTTCTCACGAGCTGCAGTACCAAGTTTTTTGATAGCTACTCCACCCTTGCCTATGATGATCGACTTTTGTGTACCGCGAGCCACAAAGATATATGCTTCGATCTTGGTGATTGTTGGTTCATCGACAAATGAATAAATCTCAACTTGAACTGAATAAGGAATCTCTTGTCGATACTGCTCAAGAATTGTCTCGCGAATCAACTCCGAAACAAAGAATCGCTCATTGCGATCGCTAAGCTGCTCCTTGTCATAATATGGTGGATGCAATGGAGCGACTTCCTTGATCGCTGACATTAATTTGTCTAAATTGAGCTTATACAACGCTGACATGCGTATCATCTGTGCATGAGGAAAGCGTTGTTGCCACATTGCTTCGAGTTCATCTAGAGCAGCATCATCTCTCAAATCAAATTTATTGAGAGCGATAACAAATGGGATATGCTTTTTTTTGTTGAGCTGCTTAAAGAGCGGATCGTCATCGGCATATTCATCAAATGGATCTGTCACAAGAACGATCATATCTGCATCACGGAATGTGCTGATCGAGAATTGATTCATTTGCTCTTGCATCTTATACGATGGATCAACAATGTATCCTGGCGTATCACTAAAGACCAGCTGCAGATCATCTTCGTTGTAAATGCCGAGTATACGATGACGAGTCGTCTGCGGCTTTGAAGTGACAATCGTCAACTTCTCGCCGAGTATCGCATTGATGAGCGTTGATTTTCCGACATTCGGTCTTCCTATGATGCTAACAAATGCTGCTTTATGTTTTGGATTATTCATGAAGTCTGCCTTGGCCTGCAAAGATGCACGACTCTACGAACTCTAGGATAGCTTCTGGCTTCATTATTCTCCAATTGACATCTGTGAATGGAAATCGGTAACTGATATAATTGTGCAAACGTAATTGATCAAAGTCTTGCTGTACGTGCGGTTGCATATTAAGGATTGCGATAAATCCTTGTTCTTCTGACACATCTTCGAGCCATTCTTGATAATACGAATCGTCGTCGAGGTGAGATGTTAAGACATTTTCAGCTATGAAAATGAATTTGGAAATGCCTTCTGCTTGAAGCGCATCAGCAAAATTACGCTTGAGAAACATAATATCATTATGTACAAGATCATTCCACTCGCCGATGAGCTCGACAATCGCGAATCCTAAATCATAATCTGTAAAAATCTGCTTAGCGTAAAGTGTCGGGCTGCCAATCTCGTCCCACTGAGGATGAATAAAATAATTGTAGATTTTATTCGAGAACTCGAACTCGCTATACTCTCTACCATAAAATGGTGAACGATCATCTTCTTGAGATGTGTAGCGATCTCGCCATTTGAAATGTGGCTCTATATCGTGCATTCAGAAAGCGGTTGTGCTAGAATAACGAAGGAAAGGATCGAAACGTATAGTGGACGAAGGATGCGGAATAGTGGCAAAGCCAGACGCCGAAGGCGGCCGAGCGAACAGCGAGCTATGAAGCAGCCTGGTGCCGCGTATTCAGCGCGGCACGGCCCATAATTTTCCTTTGCTTAATTGGTCTCCGGCTCTTGCATCAAGGTAAATGTGCGCGAGACAGGATTAAACGGGATGTCAGCTTTTTTGCCTTCTGAGTCAAGAAGTGTCAATGTCAAGGTATGCTCGCCCATCGGTAATCCAGTCAATATAAATGGCTTCCATTCGCGCATTGTCATCGTCTTTTCGTTGATTTGGGCTTGTACCGTATACTGCCCTTTTTCGGTTCCGATTTCGGCATTAAGAGCATAAAAATCAACTAGAATGTTTTTTGCGTCATCACCTGCGTAGGTCCCTTTTGGGCGGCTGTAAATCAAGCGTGGTTCTGTGATTTTTTTGCGGCTTTTCATCATGCCGCCTTCAAATGTTGCTTTAAGCGCTTGAACTGCTTCTGGCTGCTTGATACTCATGTGATAGCTGCGTCCAAGAAATGCGACGACTTCATGCTCTCCGTCTGGAATCTCTTTTTGGAAATTTGGTTCATAAATCGCAGAGTATGGACCATTATCGACGATGAGATGAATGTGATTTCCTTTGCCACTATTGGCGCAAATTTCGGCGACTTTATCTTCTGTCTGGTCGCCGAGTCTATATGTTTCACCAGAGTATTTAAACTTAAATGTGCTGCCTTCGTAGTCCATCATCAATAGCTTCGCATCATCAAACATCATTTGATTTGAGATCGGCGTCAAGGCCATTGTTACTTTGGATGGCTGAATTTTAGAGTCTGTTGTCTCTTCAACTTCGGGTTCCTCGATGGTCGTTTCGACAGTCGCATTGCTACTACATGATGCTATGAGTGCAAGCAAAGCACCTGAAAGAATCAGATAGCGGAATTTTGAAATGTTCATAGGTGTTGGATATTTACTAGCTAACAGAGAATGGCTCAAAAAAGATCAACACAAGATGAGATAATTGAACTAGAAGTCCATGGGATGACTTGCGTCAATTGTGCGACTGGCGTTCAGAAATTTTTAGAGCGTCAAGGCAAAGATGATGTTTTTGTCAATTTTCAGACGCATGAAGTTCGATATCGGAATCAAGGAGATGTCAGCCTTCAGGCAATCATCAATGGCATTGAGCAACTTGGCTTTGAAGTTAAAGATGATGACTCTGCTTCTCGCAATCGATTTACGGTTGAGCTTTTTTTGATTATCTCAGCAGTATTGACCGCCCCATTATTACTCAATCATGTATTAATGGTGCTTGGTATGTCGATTCATTTTTTTGAAAATGGGTGGGTACAACTTGCGATGACTCTTCCTGTTTATTGTATTGGGATTTGGTATTTTGGGAGAAGTGGTTTGCGCTCAATTCTGAATAAAGCTGCCAATATGGATGTCCTTATTTTTATAGGAAGTTCGGCCGCATATTTTTATTCATTGTATGGACTTTTGACAAGCAATCCAACGCTCTATTTTTTTGAAACGGCTGCTTCAATTATCACACTTGTTTTATTAGGAAATTGGCTCGAAAAAAGAGCAGTAGAAAAAACAACTGATTCAATAAAAGATCTGGTCAAACTACAACCTCAAAAATCAAAAAAAATTACATCTGATGGCGAGTTTATCGAAGTCCAAACAACTGATTTATTACCTCGTGATTTGATACAAATCAATCTAGGAGATCAAATACCGACTGATTGCAAAATCACATCAGGTCAAGCTCAAGTCAATGAAGCGATGCTTACTGGTGAAAGTCTTCCAGTACAGAAAAAGGAAGGTGATATGCTGTACGGCGGCAGCACAATAGTAAATGGACAAGTACAAGCGAAAGTCACACATACGGGCAATACAACAATGCTTGCTCAAATCATTGATCTCGTCAAATCAGCTCAAGCAGACAAGCCTGATATTCAAAGACTTGCAGATAAAATTTCAGCAATTTTTGTTCCTGTCGTTCTCGGTATTTCGCTATTGACTTTCGGAATTAATTATGTAATTGGAGTAGAATTATCATCATCAATACTTCGAGCAATAGCAGTGCTTGTCATTAGCTGTCCTTGCGCAATGGGACTCGCTACACCGACAGCAGTCATGGTCGGCGTCGGTCGCCTTGCACAAAAAGGAATTCTCATTCGAGGTGCTTCTACGCTTGAGCGATTTGCAGGAATTAAGCGAATTATTCTTGATAAAACTGGTACATTATCTACTGGTGATCTACAAGTCAATACAATTGAAACTTTTGAAAATTTCCCATTAGAAAACGCGAAGCAAATTATTAAATCTATAGAGCTAAATTCTTCTCATCCTATTGCCCAATCTTTAGTAGCAAAATTTCACTCTTCAAATCGTATTGATTTTACTTCAATCAAAGAAATTAATGGCGAAGGAATGGAAGCTACTGATTCTGATGGCACGATTTATCGCTTTGGTTCAGCAGCATTTACCAATCAAAATAAGCCAGGAATATTACTTACAAAAAATGGTAAATTAATTGCACAAATTAAACTCATTGATGAATTAAGACACAATGCAAACGAACTTATTTCGTATTTTCATAAGCAAGAAATTGAACCAATTATACTCAGCGGTGACGATCAGCAAAAAGTCGATACGATTGCTCAAAAGATTGGAATTAAAACCGCATTGGGCGCACAGCTTCCTCAAGACAAACTCGACTACATAAAACGACATTCCGACGTTGCGATGGTCGGTGATGGCGTCAATGATGCGCCTGCCTTGACAGCAGCCACCGTTGGAATTTCTTTGAGCGAAGCGAGTCATTCTGCCATTAATTCTGCCGACATAGTACTTCTACGCAGCGATCTGAGCGACATTATCCAAGCTCATGCGGTAAGTCAAGCCACGCTCACTACCATCAAGCAAAATCTTTTTTGGGCTTTTGCCTACAATCTCGTAGCCATCCCTATCGCAGCGGTTGGGCTGCTCAATCCGATGTGGGCAGCTGCATTTATGGCGTTTAGCGATGTCGTTATTATTAGCAATAGTATTCGC
>JAHDHF010000275.1 GCA_020631455.1 Saprospiraceae bacterium | reverse complement strand
GCGTCCCTCCATAGCCTGGAATGATCCCAAGATTGACTTCTGGCTGCCCAAAGCGTGCATTGCTGCTTGCGATGCGGAGGTGACAAGCCATCGCTACTTCGCAACCGCCACCGAGGCAAAAGCCGTTGACAGCTGCTATGACTGGCTTTGGAAAACGCTCCATGCTGAACATAATACCATGCCCATGCTCAGCAAGTGCTTTGCCGCCAGCAGCATCCATCCCGATAAACTCAGAAATATCCGCTCCTGCGACGAATGATTTTTCGCCTGAGCCAGTGATGATTACTCCTTTGAGATCAATCAACGTTGGTAGGTATTCTTCAAAAAGATGCTTAAGCTCATTGACGACTGTTTTGTTAAGTGCGTTCAGCGCTTTTGGTCTTGTAATCGTCGCGATAAGTATTTGATCGTCGATTTCGGTCTGTAGTGTTGTGTATTGCATCTTTGTATTTGTCTAAATAGAAGCTGCGAAAATACGAGACTTCTCGTTTAAACATTAAAATGCAGCATATTTGCCATCCAAATGGATCCAGCTCCCCATAGTCAATCCGGACTCCGGTATGAGATCAATCGTATCATTTATGGTACAGATACATACTGGGGAAAAACCTTTGACGTCATACTTCTCGTCATGATTGTCTTGAGTGTCATCACTGTAATGATGGAGACTGTACAGGATTATGGCGTTAAGTATCATACGTTTTTTTTAACGGTAGAATGGATTTTTACAATCTTCTTTACGATTGAATACGCTTTGCGAATCATCAGTACGAAGCAGCCACGTAAGTATATTTTCAGCTTTTTTGGGATCATTGACTTCTTAGCAATTCTGCCTGCCTATCTCAGCTTATTTTTGTTTGGAGCACAATATTTACTTGTGATTCGCGCACTTCGATTACTCCGAATCTTTAGAGTATTCAAACTTGCTCATTTTTTGAGTGAAGGTGCGATCATCACAAAAGCACTCAAAGCGAGTCGTGCGAAAATTATTGTCTTCCTCATGTTTGTTTTAGTAGCCGACATCATCTTTGGCTCTATCATGTATCTCGTCGAGGCAAATGCTGACTCAGGATTTACGAGTATTCCGGAAAGTATCTACTGGGCGATCGTGACGATGACGACTGTTGGATATGGTGATATCAGCCCAAAGACGCCCCTAGGGCAGTTTATAGCAAGTGTGATTATGATGCTTGGTTATGCAGTAATCGCTGTGCCTACGGGTATTGTATCGAGTGAGTTTGTGATGGAACAAAAAGACCGATACTCAAATAAAAAATCGTCTAAGAAGAATAAGAAAAAGGCTGTGCAAGAGTGCAAGGAATGTGGCAATAAAGATCATGACCACAATGCTGCTTACTGTAAAATGTGCGGAACAAGCATTATTTATCAGTAGCTTTTTACGCTGCTGA
>JAHDHF010000007.1:42003-45395 GCA_020631455.1 Saprospiraceae bacterium | reverse complement strand
CCGGGTAATTCAGATATTCCGATGGTTGGTGATGACATTAGTGATTTCATTAATCCAGCTGATGATTGTGATGATGTCGATGTCTCATTCCCTTGTTACTTGGTAACTCCGCCAGATTTCGCTATTGTAAATAATGATGAGTGTGATGATATAAACTCCATTACTATAGATGATGTAACTGGTGGTTTTGATCCTGATATCTATACTCTTGCTACCACAAATTCACCAAACGGTAGCTTCCCATATACAATTTTTGTAGATGATGATAATGATATCTCAAATGGATTTATAGAGCAAGCTGATGCAACTAGCGTCCCAGTTACGTTCACTGATCCTGCATTATCAGTCTTAATTCCTACTACATATTTCCTTCACATTGAAGATGGCACTGGTTGTCTTAGAACTATTCAAAAGGATTTTGTTTATCCTGACTACGATGTAGTCGTCAGGGATGATTTAATTTGCTTATCACCAAATCCTTCGAGTCCAACAATTGGGAATTATGATTTAATTTTTAACCTATTGACTTCACCGACACCGCCATCTGTTAACGTACCAGGTGTTTGGAGTTCTCCAGATGTTACTATCACAGATCCTACATTGCCGACTGCGTTTATAGATGCTGCAACATTAGATGCACAAGTTGTTGGAGCAGGACAAGCAACAATTGAGGTTAATTATACCTTAGGAGCTGGTACTGTATGCCAAGAAACATTTGGACCATTTACTCTCACTTTAAGTAGACCTGACTTGCCGCAAGGCACACCGTATACTGTTTGTGAAGGAGTTCCAGTCCCTGCTGGAGAAGGTTTAGGAAGTAATTGTGGAGTTTTAACGAATTGGTATGATCAAGATGGGACTACATTCCTAGCCCAAACTTCGCCCGGGGTTTTCTTTGCTCCAAGTGGTGTTGAAACATTTGCTCCGGGTACTTACACGTATTTTCTTGAATGTATTGACGCAAATGGATGCGTAAGTGAGCGTGTACCTATCAATTTAGTCGTTTCTCCTGAGCCAACTCCACCAGTTTTAGTTGATTTATATGTTTGTGCTGATGATCCAGGTCCGGTAGAAATTGTACCAACCTCAGGTGAACCCTATCCTTCACCTAACTTCTACAATATTTATCAAACAGGAGTAGGAAGTCCAGCATTAGTAAGTTTGGCTGCAGGTTTCGATTTGTTAAATAATCCCGCGTTAATTCCGACATTTGATATTACACAACCAGGTGTTTATCAATATGAGGTGTCAGAATCTATTTTGATTTTTGATGACCCTTTGGATGATACCAATGACAAGTACTGCGAGAGTCCTCGAGTACTCGTGTCAGTCTACGTCTTCCCAAGACCGCAAGTAAATTTAGGTGTGGATGCAGTCTGTGATGGCGAAGAGATTGTTTTGACAAGTGAAGATGTTCTTGTACAGGGTACTTCCCTCCCAGGATTCTCATTAGCTAATGTTTCTTACGAATGGTTCTTTGATTCTGATGCCAATGGAGTAGGCGGTTCTGATATTTCACTAGGTTCCTCTACATCACCAATGCAATCTGGAGGATTTGCAACGAACGCTGATAATGGAAACCAGTACTTCGTAGTCTCGAGCTATCAGCATATTAATGACACATCTGGTGTCGTAAGAGCTGATTGCATTTCAGATTTCAGTACTGTGAATACTTTGGTAGTTACTCCACGTGACATACCAACTACAGCAGGTGCTAGTATGTGTGAAGGAGATGCAACTCCCGCTTTAACAGCTAGTGTACCTCCTTCTAATCCTGGGACATCGCAAGTACAATGGTATACAATGGCAACTGGTGGAACTGTAATTTCTACGAATAGTTCTTTTGTTCCAACGTCTCCATCAGGTGGATTTGTTGCTGCTAATAGTCCTTACTCTTATTATGTCGAAAGTTTTGATCCAGTTTCTGGGTGCGTTAGTGATCGTGTAGAAGTTCAATTAGAAGTTTATCCTACTCAATCAGCTCCAGTAGTTGCAAATCAGCAATTATGTGTTGGTGGTTCAGCTAGTAATATTATTCCTACTGGTCTGCCAGGAAGTTCATTTACTATTACTGGGCCAACTGGTACAGTAGGACCACAAATGTCATTTACTAATGCGGATTTAGTTTCTATTGGTTTTGATCCGAATACAGTTGGTTTGTATAATTTAACGATCACTGAAAACCCAGTTACACCGGGTAATTGTCCAAGTATTGATGGTGCGTTTACTATTGATGTTCAAACAACATTACAACCGCTTGCGACTAACAACGGACCTGTATGTGAAGGTGGAAATATCACATTAAGTACTCCAATAGCGCCTGGTGCGAGCTATGAATGGCAAGATGGAGGCGGTGTTACCGTTTCAACTTCAGCTGACTACACTTTTGTACCTACTGCCGCTGACAACGGGGCAACATACACTGTTATTGTAACAGGTTCAAACGGGTGCCCTTCACCAGTTTCTGCATCTACAACTATAATTGTTAATTCACAGCCGAATGCGACGACACCTGTAAATCAGACGATTTGTGAAGGTGAATTGTTATCTACTCCATTGTCAGCAGATTGTGGTGGAGTGACTGTACAATGGTATGATGTGCCTACTGGAGGGAGTCCAATTGGTACAGGTATGATGTATACACCAGTATCGACAAATACAATGATGCCAGGAGTATATACATACTATGCTGAGTGTGTCAGTGCTGATGGATGTATCAGTATGGACAGGCTTGCCGTTACATTGACAATTAATGCAAAGCCATTACCCCCTGTAGTAACAGATCAAGAGGTTTGTGTAACAGTTCAAGGTTCAGGTGCTACAGTAATTAGTCCATTAACTTCTCCAAGCACTCAGGAATTTGAGGTTACAGGCCTGAATGGCGGCATAGTTACAGGTTTAACATTTAATCCAGATGTTGATTTTGCAGCGATTGGTTATGATCCTACTGTATCAGGAGTGTATAATTTTACAATTATTGAACGTACACAATTTGGATGTACGAGCGATGCTGGATCGTTTACAATTACTGTAAATGAGACAGCGGCACCTATTGCAAGTGGAGATGTTACGATATGTGAAGGCCAAACGGCATCACTTTCAGCTAATACAACTACATCAGGTGTAGGAACATGGGATTGGTTTGAATCAGGGACGAATGTGTTTGTTGATAATGGTTCGATGATATCAGTTATGCCAAGTGTTACGACTTCATATTATGCAGTTGTAACAATTGATGGCTGTGAATCATCTCAATCAAACATTGTTACAGTAACAGTCGCACCACAGCCGAATGCGACGACACCTGTTAATCAGACGATTTGTGAAGGTGAATTGCTATCTACTCCATTGTCAGCAGATTGTGGTGGAGTGACTGTACAATGGTATGATGT
>JAHDHF010000007.1:34660-41903 GCA_020631455.1 Saprospiraceae bacterium | reverse complement strand
TATCTACTCCATTGTCAGCAGATTGTGGTGGAGTGACTGTACAATGGTATGATGTGCCTACTGGAGGGAGTCCAATTGGTACAGGTATGATGTATACACCAGTATCGACAAATACAATGATGCCAGGAGTATATACATACTATGCTGAGTGTGTCAGTGCTGATGGATGTATCAGTATGGATAGGCTTGCAGTTACATTGACTGTCAATCCAACTCCAAATGCTCCTGTCCAAATGGATTTAGCTATCTGTCAAGGCGATATGGTTCCTTTAGTTTCGCCAACTGGCGAAACAGGATCAAGTACCTTTATTTTATCTTACCCTGACGCTACACAAGCAGGTCCATCTTCTTCCTTTATGATAGCTGATGCCAATGGGTTTGACTCGAATACACCAGGGACTTACTCATTTTCTGTGATAGAAGTAAGTTCAGACAATTGTGAAAGTGCTGTGACTAATTTTATAATTACAGTAAATGAAACACCTGTCGCAGTTGCTGGATCTGATCCTTCAGAGATCTGCCCAGGAGATAGTAAAATATTGAATGGTAGTGATGTTTCTAATTTGGGAGGCTCTTATGAGTGGTTCGAAGATATTGCTCCAGCTGGTGTAGGGGCAGAAGATAATTTTGTTTCTAACCTTCAAAACCCTCTAGTTTCACCTTCTGTCACGACGGATTATTATTTAATCGTGACATCACCAGCTGGTTGTGTTTCATCACCATCTACTGCTACTACAGTAACTGTCACTCCTGTTTCTGATCCAATTGTAACTGATTATGTTGCTTGTATTGGAAATGCTGCAGATATGGCTGCGATTGAGTTACAGGCTGACTGTACATCACCTTTGTCAACTGTTGAAACTAGATGGTACGATGACATGGGTGTACTTGTAGAACCTAATTCAAACACATTTACACCAGCAGGAGCTTCAAGTTTTGGTGTGGGGACGTACACTTATTTTGCTGAATGCTTTGATCCTGTTTCAGGGTGTGCAAGTAATAAGGTTGAGGTACAAATAGTAATTACTAGTGCTCCTCCAGCTCCAACTGTAGAAGTTTTCCAAGTTTGTGAAGGTGATGATTATAATATTGTAGCTCCAGTTGGAGCTACAGGAACAAGTATTTATGATTTCTACTATCAAGGTACATTAGTATTGCCTAGTTCAGGAAGCTCAACACTTGATCCAGCTGATGTCCTAGGTAATCCAGCATCTTCGGGTAACTATACTTTCACTGCTTACGAGGTAACTTCTGGTGGGTGTGTTGGTGACCCAACTCAATTTACGATTGTAGTGAAGCCGACACCTAATATCTCTGTTGGTGCTGATCTTGAAATTTGTGAAGGTCAATCAGCAATGCTTTCAGCGAATACCACTACTTCAGGTACTCCTGTAGTTTATAATTGGACTGATAATGGTTCTGGAGCGTTTGTTTCAAATCTCCAAAATCCTACGGTTTCACCTACAATGACTACTGTATATGATGTAACAGTTATAGTTGATGGTTGTGAATCAGTTGTAGCTAGTCAAACAGTTACAGTGAATCCTAATCCTGTTGCTCCAACTGTAGCGAACGATGAGGTATGTGAAGGAGATGCGGTTCCTAGTAACGGAGGACTTACAGCTAATTGTAGTACAACTACACGTTGGTATACGGACTTTACTGGTGGAACTCTTCTTTTTGTTGGATCTCCTTTCATTCCAGGTGATATAACAAATTTGAGTGCGGGTAGTTATACATATTACGCTGAATGTGTAGATGCAGATGGTTGTGTAAGTGAGCGTGCACCAGTGACTTTAACAGTTTATCCATTACCTGAGGCGCCAATGGTATTCAGTCCAGTGGAGGTTTGTGAGTTAGATGATGCGCCAACAGTAGTTCCAGTAGGGAGTGTAGGAAATGCGATATTTAATCTATATCAGGATGGTGCTGTAATCATTGCTAATCAATCAAGTTTTGACTTAACTGGTATCATTCCTGTTGATGGAGTTACTGGTTATTTAGTACCAGGAAACTATACATTTACTGTTACTGAGATAGATCAAGGTCCACTTGCATGCGAAGGAGAGCCTGGTATTTATGTCTTAACGGTGAAACCAGCTCCTTCAATACCTGGTCCTTCCAATAATGGCCCAGTGTGCGTTGGTGATGATATTCAGTTCTTTGTTGGCACAGTTAGCGGCGCCACTTATGCTTGGTATGGTGAAGACCCTGGAAACTTAGGTGACCCAGATTTATCAAATCTTATTTCCACTCAACAAAACCCTACGATATTCAATGCGACAGCATCAGATGCAGGAAACTACTTTGTTCAAATAACAGTAGATGGCTGTCCTTCTCCATTTGGAATGACAGAAGTTGAAATAAGTCAGCCTTTAGCTCCTCTAAATCCTATTGGATTAACAATCTGTGAAGGTGGTGATATTGCTGTGGGAGATGGATTAAGTGTTGATCCATGCTCTGATCCTGCGAATACATTAACATGGTGGGATGCTCCAATCGGTGGTAACTTACTTGGCACAGGCACTTTATTTAGGCCAAATTCTACATCGACATTTGCTGCAGGAACATATGCTTATTATGCTCAATGTGGTGATGTGAACGGCTGTGAAAGCCCACGAACTGAAGCGATCTTAACTATTAGACCAAGACCTGTTGCTCCTGGTATAGAAACCTCTGGTCCTGCATGTGAAGGGGAAATGGTACAATTGTGTACAAGTTACTCTTTAGCTGATTTCCAAACGGGATCACCAGATGATCCAACTGGATTTAATGTGTCTTACATGCCACCTTCTGGATCAGGCAGTGCAGGATCACTTGTTCCTGGTGGAGTTGATGGGTGCGCGTTTGTTGATGAAGCAGGAATGTGGTCAGGTGTTATTACGCTTACATATCCTGATGGGTCAAGTTGTTCTTCATTATCTGGTGAAGAAGTAGAGGTTATTATATTTCCTAACCCTACTGCCGTTGCTACGAATAATAGCCCAATTTGTGCAGGCGATGATGTCCAACTGAGTGCTGGAGAGATTATCGGCGGCTCCTATCAATGGTTTGATCAATCATCGAATCTCATTTCGATAGATCAGAATCCAGTGATTAGTAATTTACAAGCTACCACTAGCTATACATTAATTGTAGAGTCTAATGGGTGTTTTGATACTATTTCAACGACAGTTATAGTTAACGAACTGCCAGTTCCAAATCCAACCTTAAGTTATACGGCTTCTACAGATTGCTCGCCATCTGATATTACATTGATGGCAGGAGCGACTGGAGGAACAGCTCCATTAACGTATTCATGGACAGGTCCAAATGGCTTTAGTTCTACGGATATGAACCCTACTGTACCGAGTGTTACATCAAGTGCTAATGGTACGTATACAGTTTTAGTAACTGATTCAAATGGATGTTCACAGTCAGGTTCCGTATCAACGAATGACGTTGTTGATCCAGTTGCTCAACCAGTAATTGTAAGTACTGGACCAGCTTGTGAAGGGGAGGATATAGTGTTATCGATTGATTCATACACAGGTTCAGTTGTGAATTACGTTTGGACTTTTGATGATGGTGTAAATCCACCAACAACTGTAATGCCTGCTGATGTGACAGGAGAGAACACAAATACATTAACAATTAGTCCTGCGAATGCTGCATTGCATGAAGGGGATTACACTGTTACTGTAAGTGTAGATGGATGTGTATTAACATCTGATTCTTATGACTTAGATGTGTACTTGCAGCCAGCTGTTGCTCCAACTGCTACAGCTACTGATATTTGTGAAGGAGGAACGCTTGAATTGTTTGCAAATCCATCGAATGTCAACTTAGCAACGGCTACTTATTCATGGACAGGTCCTAACGGCTTTAGTTCAACAGCTCCAAATCCTCAAATTTCAAACGTTACGTTAGCGAACAATGGAGGATATACTGTTACGATTACAACCCCAAGCGGATGTACTGCAACTGAAAGTGTATTGGTGTCTAATATTTTAGAAACTCCAACCACACCGACTATTACTACGAATAGTCCAGTTTGCGAATACGAGGATATAATTCTTAATATTCAAGAGCAATATACTGGTACTGTTACGTACCAATGGATAAATGGAGCTGGAACAACAATTGGAACAGGCAATTCTGTTACCATACCAGCAAGTGATCCGAATTCGATTTCACCTTACACCGTTCAAGTAACTGTTGATGGCTGTGTATCTGATTTATCAACTCCTGTAGATGTAGTTGAGAATCCAAGGCCAATTGCAGTTGCAGGTAATAATGGACCTATCTGTGCAGGAGATGATGTGCAACTTTCAGCTGGTTTCATTTCTGGAGCATCATACGTCTGGACGAATGCAGCTGGTGATATTGTTTCTACAGATCAAAATCCAACTATTTTCGGTCTAACTACAACTTCTACGTATCAAGTAACAGTTATTGCCAATGGTTGTGAAAGTGACCCAGTAGCGGTTGAGTCTTTTACCACGGTTATAGTTAACGAACTGCCAGTTCCAAATCCAACCTTAAGTTATACGGCTTCTACAGATTGCTCGCCATCTGATATTACATTGATGGCAGGAGCGACTGGAGGAACAGCTCCATTAACGTATTCATGGACAGGTCCAAATGGCTTTAGTTCTACGGATATGAACCCTACTGTACCGAGTGTTACATCAAGTGCTAATGGTACGTATACAGTTTTAGTAACTGATTCAAATGGATGTTCACAGTCAGGTTCCGTATCAACGAATGACGTTGTTGATCCAGTTGCTCAACCAGTAATTGTAAGTACTGGACCAGCTTGTGAAGGGGAGGATATAGTGTTATCGATTGATTCATACACAGGTTCAGTTGTGAATTACGTTTGGACTTTTGATGATGGTGTAAATCCACCAACAACTGTAATGCCTGCTGATGTGACAGGAGAGAACACAAATACATTAACAATTAGTCCTGCGAATGCTGCATTGCATGAAGGGGATTACACTGTTACTGTAAGTGTAGATGGATGTGTATTAACATCTGATTCTTATGACTTAGATGTGTACTTGCAGCCAGCTGTTGCTCCAACTGCTACAGCTACTGATATTTGTGAAGGAGGAACGCTTGAATTGTTTGCAAATCCATCGAATGTCAACTTAGCAACGGCTACTTATTCATGGACAGGTCCTAACGGCTTTAGTTCAACAGCTCCAAATCCTCAAATTTCAAACGTTACGTTAGCGAACAATGGAGGATATACTGTTACGATTACAACCCCAAGCGGATGTACTGCAACTGAAAGTGTATTGGTGTCTAATATTTTAGAAACTCCAACCACACCGACTATTACTACGAATAGTCCAGTTTGCGAATACGAGGATATAATTCTTAATATTCAAGAGCAATATACTGGTACTGTTACGTACCAATGGATAAATGGAGCTGGAACAACAATTGGAACAGGCAATTCTGTTACCATACCAGCAAGTGATCCGAATTCGATTTCACCTTACACCGTTCAAGTAACTGTTGATGGTTGTGTGTCTGACTTATCCACGCCAGTGGACGTAGTCGAAAATCCAAGACCAATTGCTACAGCAGGAAACAACGGTCCAATATGCGCAGGAGATGAGGTACAACTTTCTGCTGGATTTGTAGCAGGTGCTTCGTATGTCTGGACGAATTCAGTTGGCGATATCGTTTCTACAGATCAAAATCCAACTATTTTTGGTTTAACAGCAACTGAAACTTTCAGTCTTACAGTAATAGCCAACGGTTGTGAAAGTGATCCTGCTATTCCTGCTCAAACTACAGTAACGGTCAATCCTCTTCCTGTTATTTCTAATATCAGTGGTCAGGGTACATATTGTGAAGGCCTAGATGTAGTTCTATCTGCAGACAACACTGTAACTACTAACATGACTACAGTTAGCTACACATGGACTGGACCGAATGGATTCACATTCACAAGTACAACTGCTGCATCAGGCCCGTTTGATGTAACTCTGCCGAATGTTAATTCAACTGATGAAGGGACTTACACATTAGTCTTAACATCAGACGACGGATGTATATCATTGGCTTCGACTGCCAATGTTGTTGTCGATGAAGAACCAATGACTCCTGTAGTTACGAATAATGGCCCTCTATGTGTTGGTGACAATCTTGAATTATCAACTCAACCATATACTGGCACTCCAGTAAGTTACGAGTGGTATTTCAATGGTGTTTCAGTTGGCACTACATCTGTACCGACATTTACGATCAGTGGTGTAACAACAGCTAATGCTGGAGATTACTCAGTAGAAGTAACAGTCGATGGTTGTACATCATCAATGTCTAACCTGAGCAATCTCGTTATAAGTGATCCAGCAGCTCCTGCTCCAACTGCAACTCAGAATGTTATCTGCGAAGGAGATGGGATTAATTTACAGGCGAATGTAATGGCAGCTCAATACCAATGGGACGGCCCGAACGGCTTTAGTTCAACACTACAAAATCCGTTCATTGCTAATGCGACTCCTGCTAGTTCAGGTACATATACGTTGATCATTTTTGAAAATGGTTGCCCATCTCCAGCTGGAACTGTAGCTATAACTGTTAATCCAACACCAACTATGCCTACTTTGGTTAATTCAAGCCCCTCATGTGAAGGCGGCGATGTTGATCTTGAAGTTACTGCTGGACTTGGTGGAGCAGGCGCAACATACCAATGGTTCAATGCTTCGACAAATGCACCACTTGGTGCACCAAGTGCAACTCCTGTTTTCACTATTACAGGAGTAACCGCAGCAGATGCAGGGGACTATTATGTTATCGTTACTGAAAATGGGTGTACTTCTGCAGCGTCTCCAAATACGACAGTTGTAATTGATAATAATCCAGGTGATGCAGCAGAAGCTGGTCCTGATGTAACTGTTTGTGGTGGCACAGTTGCGCAATTAAATGCTCAACTTCCACTTGGATCAGGTCAATGGACTGCTCTAAGCGCTGGATCAACAATCGTCGATCCTTCGAACCCAAATACTCTAGTAACTGATTTAGCACAAGGAACGTATCAGTTCGTTTGGACAGTCTCAAATGGTGTTTGTGTCAATTACGATTCAGATACAATGACACTCATCGTCACAAATGCAGTCACTGATCAGGCTTATGCTGGTGATAACCAAGAGCTTTGTGAAGGATTAGGAACAACGCTAAGTGCTGATGGAAACTTGTCGAGTGGTGTGGTCGGTACTTGGACTCAGTCTACTCAACAAGCAAA
>JAHDHF010000007.1:0-34560 GCA_020631455.1 Saprospiraceae bacterium | reverse complement strand
ACTCTAGTGACTGATCTACAACCAGGTGACAACTTCTTCATTTGGACGATTTCCCATGGAGCTTGTACCGACTATAGTGCTGATACAATAACGATCTATCGTGAAGATGGACCTATCACAGTGTCAGATTCATTTGGAACCGATGTTAATAGCTCAGGAATTACTTTCGATGTAACACTCAATGATGATTACTCTGCTGTAAATGATTATACGTTATCTGTGACTCAACAGCCTCTCAGTGGTCAGTTAATCGATAACGGTAATGGTTCATTTACATATATACCTGACCAGAACTTTGTTGGAAGTGATGTCTTCACATATGAAGTGTGTAGTGTTGATTGTCCTGACTTATGTTCATCATCAACAGTTCAGATTACAGTTGGAGCAGGAAGCGAATGCGTTGTTCCAAATATCATAACACCGAATGGCGATGGCATTAATGATGCATTCATTGTGTACTGTTTAGCTGATTTCCCAGCCAATGAGTTATTAGTATTCAATAGATGGGGTGACGAGGTCTACCGTCAGTCAGGTTATCTCAATGATTGGGAAGGTACATTTAATGGTCAGACACTTCCAGATGGTACATATTTCTATATCCTTAACTTAAATGATGGTTCTGGTACCGTATTCCAGGGTTATCTGGTCATAAGCCGATAAGAATTGAATTCCAGTCTGACCGTTAGGTCAGACTGGAATTCAATAAATTAATTGAAAAGCATTTAATGAATTCTGTTATGAAACGAATTATACTGCTCTCGCTCAGTTTTGTTTTCGCTGCAACAATGTTTGCACAACAAGATGCACAATACACGCAGTTTATGTTTAATAAACTAGCGTACAATCCTGGATATGCAGGAAGTTATGAGACAACATGTATTACATGTTTATACCGTACTCAATGGGTTGGAATTGAAGGTGCTCCTACTTCAGTTACGCTAGGAGCTCATGCTCCACTAATGAATAAACGTGTGGGCATCGGAATGAATCTGGCTTATGATGATATTGGATTCACACGCCGTATCAATGCAAGTTTAGCTTATTCGTACAGAATTAAAATGGGGCAAGGTGCTCTTGCGATTGGAGTACAAGGAACGCTCGAAACACTCCGTGTAGATTGGGATGAAGCTGATCCAACCCAGCTATTTGACAACTCCATTCCCGTGGGATCTCCGAACAAATTTGCACCAAATTTTGGAGCTGGATTATACTATGATTCAGACCGCTTTTATGTAGGCTTATCTGTTCCTCATATCCTTGATACAGATATTGATTTTGCTTCTTCTGCTGCAACAGCAGGAATTATCTCCAGAGAAGAACGCCATTACTACTTGATGGGAGGAGTAGTTGTTGATCTAGGTCAAAAAGTACGCATGAAACCCGCTGTATTATTGAAGTATGTCCAAGATGCCCCATTTGATGCAGATGTCAATTTAAGCTTCTTGTTTTATGATAGAGTATGGCTTGGTGCTACCTATCGTTTAGGTGGTTCTACACAAAAAGGGTTTGGGGAGTCGATAGATGCTGTCCTGCAATTATATCTGACTCAACAGCTAAAACTCGGTGTTGCTTATGACTTTACCTTAAGTGAATTGTCAGATTATTCAGATGGCACATTTGAAGTGTCTCTTGATTATTGCTTCAAGTATAAAAAAGCAAAATTGATTAATCCGCGCTTCTTTTAATTAATCAATTTTTCAGCTTAACTAATATTCTAAATTGTTTCAACTATGAGTTCTACGAAACATATTTTAAATGCCTTTTTTCTATTAATTGCTTTTTGTTTACCAATCGTTCTTTCTGCACAAAAAGCGGAAAAAACTTATGAAAGATTAGGTTATAAAAAAGCTATAGAATTATACAAAGGTGGTAATAAAAAAGAGGAGGCATTCAATCGTTCTCAGCTTGTACATATTGCCAATGGATATCGACTTAATGGTGATTACGAAAATGCTGAGACTTGGTATGCTCAGATCGTAGAAAATTCTTCCCAGCCTATTTACAATCTCTACTACGCCCAAGCACTCCAAGCAAATGGAAAATGCGAAAAAGCGATCGAACATTATGAGGCGTATGATGCTGCTATGAATGAAGATGCCGAATCATTAGAAGAAGGCAAGCGAGATATGCGTGGTCGAAATCTTGCTGACGCATGTCGCCGTATCGAAAACTTTAAAGAAAGTGAAGGGGTAAAAGTCAAAAACGTTAAGGCACTAAATACTAAAAAGTTAGACTTTTCTCCTATGTACTACGAAGACGGACTCATCTTCGTATCTACAAGAGATACCGACAAACGTACAGAGCGGGTAGACCTTTGGATCAATGATAACTTCATGGATCTCTACATGGCCCCGATGAATGACAATGGTTCTTTCGGTAAGATTAAGCCATTTACTGATATCGTCAATACTAAATATCACGAAGGTCCATCTACTTTCAATGCAGGTGGAGACGTTATGTATTTCACGAGAAATAATTTCATAAAAGGAAAAGCACGTAAAGACAACGATGGTACAATTCTGCTCAAAATTTATGAAGCCAATAAAGTCAAAGACAAATGGACTAATGTTCGTGAGTTAGCATTTAATGATGATGAGATAACTTCAGCTCACCCAACTTTAGGCGATGGTGGTACAAAAATGTATTTCGCATCAGACAAAAAAGGCGGGTACGGCGGTATGGATCTTTACGTTTCTGAATTGAAAGGCGGAAAATGGTCTAAACCGCAAAATTTAGGTCCAAAAGTCAATACCGCAGGAAATGAACTCTTTCCATTTATGCATGACGATGGGACATTATACTTTTCTTCTAATGGTCTTCCAGGATTAGGCGGTCTCGATATCTATTCAGCTAATCTGACTCGTATGGGTGATACAATGGTATGGGCCAATGTCGAAAACCTCGGAAAGCCATTCAATAGTAAGAAGGATGATTTCGGATTTATCGCTGATCTGACGAAAACCTCAGGTTACTTCACATCAAGCCGACCAGGCGGGGTAGGTGGCGATGACATTTACAGTTGGGAAGGCGTGCCAAACATGAAGAAGCAAGCGGTCACCCTACCTACGACAGTATGTGTATACGACAAAGAAACCAATGAACGCATCGAAGGCGCTCGCGTTTCGATTCGTGAACGAAATCCTGCAACAGGTGAGATCAATTTAGAAGACGAATTTATCGCTAAGATGACGCCGATTGCAGGTACAGATGAGTTCAAGCTCACGTATGTCCGCAAGCCACAAGGTGTCGGAGTTGAAAGTGATCGTGATGCAGTGCGCACAGGCGAAAACGGTGAAGTCCGTTATGTGCTTGATCCTGACCGCGAGTATGTGTTTATCGCAGAAAAAATTGGCTACACAGATGGTGAGCAAGAATTCATCACTGATGGCTACACGATGTCTGAAAATCTAGAATTCTGTATTCCATTAGCCAAAGAAACTTGCACGGCACTCAACGGTACTGTTATCAATAAAAAATACAGCAATAAGTTACCAGGTGCCACCGTCACAATTCTTGACAAATGTACAGGTGATACAGAGACACTTGTCTCAGATGCCAATGGCGAGTTTAACTTCTGCTTGCAGTGCGGTTGCGACTACGAGCTCGTTGGAGAAAAAATGAATTTCCTCGATGGCGAAGGTGATGTCACAACAGTCAATATCGATTGTGACCAAGCCTTGACTGCACAACTTCTCTTGACTCCAGGCAAAAAGCCTGATCCAGTAGCAGCCGCTCCAGCTAATCCAGTTCCACCTGTGTACAACTATCCACCATTGCTGTTCCCTAATCCACCAAAAATTGGAGACAAGATCGTACTCGAAAAGCTGTACTACGACTTTGATAAGTTCTATATCCGCTCAGATGCAAAAGACGAACTTGACAAAGTCGTCCAACTCCTCAATCGCTATCCAAGCATGGAAATTGAGCTGAGTTCTCATACTGATGCACGTGGTAGCAATCGCTACAATGAGCGACTCTCAAATAACAGAGCAAAAGCAGCAGTCGAATACATCGTGTCAAGAGGTATTAATGCAAGTCGCCTCAAAGCCGTTGGATTCGGAGAACGCTATCCGCGCAACGAGTGCAAGGACGGAGTCAATTGCGACGAGACAAAGCACCAATACAATCGCCGTACAGAGATACGCGTGATTCGATTAGATCCTAACGTCGATATCGAGTACAATGATACTCGACCAGAATACATCGACCCAAAACCTGGGAAACGGAAATAGACACCATCTATTGACTGATTCTGATTCAAGCTGTCTGCACCTCGTGTGCAGGCAGTTTTTTTGTGCTTGATTGCGCTAGATCTAGCAAACTTGAAAATTCATTTATATTCAAGCCGCAAATAATCAGAATCAAATCAAGCCCCACATCATGTCGTTTACAATTGCCACCTTCAATAAATCATATCCTTCACTCCTGATATTCATGTTTTGTATCGTGATATTGTCGCCAGCAGTTCAGGCACAAGTTCCTCCTACAGATTCAGATTGTGTTGTTTTTAAAGGAAAAGCGCTCAATAAAAAATATGGAAATCCGATTCAAAATGTAGAAATTAAATTATTGAGCAAATGCACAGGTGATGAGCAAAAAATAAAGACTTCAGCCGATGGATCATTTTCAGTTTGTCTGCCGTGCGAGTGTGATTATGATTTGTCAGCTGCTAAAAGTTCGTTTGTCACAAGCAAGGGAAAGATCACTACAGTTGGCATAGATTGCGAAGGCGATCTCGAAGCACAGCTCCTCATGACACCCGAAAAAACAGATTTGCCTGTCGAGGCAACTGAGCCAGCAGCACCAGTAGCAGCACGCGAAACCATCGTTATAG
Organism: Saprospiraceae bacterium; assembly: GCA_020631455.1. Taxonomy (GTDB): domain Bacteria; phylum Bacteroidota; class Bacteroidia; order Chitinophagales; family Saprospiraceae; genus JAHDHF01. The sequence continues at coordinate 29,726 of JAHDHF010000007.1, read as the reverse complement.
ACAAACTCTACTACGATTACGCAAAATTTTCCTTGAGACCAGCCGCGCGTCAAGAGCTTGATCGTATGGCCGCCAAGTTGATTCAATACCCGAATCTCAAAATCGAACTCGCATCACATACAGACGTTCGCGGCTCAGCCACATATAACCAGACACTTTCGCTCAATCGATCACAAGCAGCAGCCGATTATATGATCTCCAAAGGCGCGCCAGCCAATCAAATTCGAGTTGTCGGGTTTGGCGAGCGCTATCCGCGCAATCAATGCACCAATGGCGTCAAGTGCAGCGAAGCCGATCACGAATACAATCGCCGCACAGAGATCAGAGTACTCGAACTCGATGCCGATCTCGAGATCAAATACATCGACACACATTCTCGATAAGTAATTCATAAAATGTAGAAGTTTGGGCCATCCGCTCCTTGCTAGCGCAAGTCGCGGTCGCTATGCTCCGTGGCTCGCTGTTCGCTCGGCTGCTCATTGCATTCGCATCTGGCTATCGCCACCACTTCGCAGCGCTTGTCCGAAAAAGAAAGAACCCCTATCCTCTTTAAAAACAAGATGGATTTTTTTGTGGCCTTATGTTCTGAAGCGAAATGCGAAATACACCAGAAGGCGAAAAATCGTGTTGCCCCTGTGTGAGTAAAACAGATTGACATTTTTAAAATCAAGTCTTTCGCACTTATCTCTTGAATTCAACATCTATACTATCAATTTTACATTGAAAATCAAGGATGATATTGATTTGTCCTTTTTCGTTAACAGAGTTTACTTGAACTCGATGGCTATTGTGCACAGGAAAATAAGTGAACGGCATAGGGATGGGAGCAGCACTCGCTTGCGAGTGGATTTTTATAATTACCGCGGAATTCATTCCTCGGTAATTATAAAAAGCTAGGCGACCGTACTGCGGATCAGCCCGACCGCTACCAATTTTTTGGTAGCGGAATGCCCCAACGAAAAAATAAAACAAAAAAAGAGACTCAAAAATTGAGTAAAAAACAAAACAAATTCGCATACAAGATTGAGATAGACTATTTTCGCGATCGTGGATGATCTACTCACACGGCTGATACGTATCGAAGACAAAGTGAGAACGCTCACAGAATCATACAAATCGCTCCGCCGTGAGAATGAGGAGCTCCGCCACAAAAACAACACATTGCTACAAGATCTCAATGAAATCAAGCAGCTCAACGCCTCCGCGCAGAAAGCTCTTGAAGAGTCTCGTGCATCGCTTACTACACAACGTCATCATGATGAGCGATCTATCAAAGCACTCAAGCGACAGATCGACCGTCATGTCAAGCATATTGACCAATCACTTCAGTGGCTCGAAGCAAACGCCTAGCAACCACAAAAACCATTGACAACCCCACAATGTCAGAAGCGCAACAAATCACCGTACTCATCGCAGGTAGACCATATAGACTCAAGGTCAAACCATCCGAAGAAGATATGGTGCGCCGCATCGTTAAAGAAGTCAATGAAAAGATTGATCATTTTCAAGGGTCCTTTCATCAAAAAGACAAACAGGATTGTCTCGCGATGGCGCTCTTGACGTATGCCGTCGATCTCCAAAAAAATCGACAGCAAAATCTCGATCAAAATGTTTTTGATCGACTCGACTCGATCACCAAACTGATCGATCAGACGCCAGTGTAATCAAGCAAAGCCGAGCCATTGAGTGATTGATAGCTGATTAAATATCAATTCACAATGGAACCCATATCTATCATCATAGGAGCAGTCATTGGATTGCTTGTCGGTGGCGGCGGAGCCTACTTTATGGCATCTGGCAAAACTTCAAATGCTGTAGCCGAAGCCGAAGCCGAAGCCTCAAAGATCCTTGGTAAAGCCAATCAAGAAGCAAAGCAAGTCGTCGAAGCAGCCACAGCCAAAGGCGAAACCATCAAGGAAAAACGAATCCTTCAAGCAAAAGAAAAATACCTAAAGCTCAAATCAGACTACAGGGATTTTAAAGAAAAAGAGAAGGAGGAGATTAAAGGCCGCGAGCTTAAAATCAGAGACAAGGAAAATCGCTACGAACAGCGAAACGAAGCGCTCAATCAAAAATATGCTGACCTCAACAAGGAGCGGCAAGAAATGAGCAAAGACATCAAAGCCAAGGAAAAGCAACTTGATGTTAAGCTCGAAGAAATAGATAATCGTCACTCTGAGATTGATACGCTCAAAAATGATCTTCAGACGCAGCTCGAAGCAGTCGCCAACAGAAAAGCCAAAGTCGCAGAGCAGCAACAAGAAGTTATCAATAAGCTCGAGCAAGTCTCGCAGATGACAGAAGAAGAAGCTCGCAAAGAAGTGCTCGCTGCTGTCAAAGCAAAATCAGAAACACAAGCGCTCGCCGTAGCCAAACGCATCACAAGCGAGGCAAAAGCAAATGCAACTCGTGACGCCAAGAAGATCATCATGCAGACGATCATGCGCATGGCAGGTGAAATCACTATCGAGAATACAGTAAGCGTGTTCAACTTGCCGAGTGATGATATGAAAGGTCAAATCATCGGTCGCGAAGGTCGCAACATACGTGCTCTCGAAGCAGCTACTGGTACAGAGTTGATCGTCGATGATACGCCAGAGGCAATCGTCATCAGTAGCTATGACGCCGTACGCCGTGAAGTGTGCCGCTTGTCACTTCAGCGCCTCGTAGCAGACGGACGTATCCACCCGAGCCATATCGAAGAAGTCGTTACCAAAACTCGCAAAGAGCTCGAGGAGCGTATCATGGAGATCGGTGAGCGCACAGTGATCGACCTCGATATCCACGGACTCGCTCCAGCGCTTGTGCGCATGGTCGGTCGTATGCGCTTCCGCTCGAGTTATGGCCAAAATCTACTCAAGCACAGTATCGAGACAGCTCAACTTTGCGGCTTGATGGCGGCTGAGATGCAACTCTCCAAAGTCGAAATCAAGATGGCGCGCCGCGCTGGTCTGCTACATGATATAGGCAAAGTAGCTGACGAAGATACTGAGCTCTCACACGCACTCTACGGCATGAAACTCTGCGAAGCACATGGCGAAAAACCAGCAATCTGCAATGCAGTCGGCGCTCACCACGAAGAGATCGAGATGACACATCTCATCTCTCCAGTCGTGCAAGCTTGTGATGCGATCTCAGGAGCGCGACCTGGCGCTCGCCGCGAGACACTCCAGTCATACCTCAATCGTATCAAAGAGATGGAAAATCTCGCAACAGGCTATGATGGCGTCCTCAAAGCGTATGCAATGCAAGCAGGCCGCGAGCTCCGCGTCATCGTTGATGCAGACAACGGTATGGTGACGGATAGCTATGCATCAGATCTCTCGATGAAAATCTCGGAGCAGATCCAGGATGAAATGCAATACCCAGGCCAAGTTCATGTCGTCGTGATCAGAGAAAAGCGAGCAGTGAGTATCGCGCGCTAGCATTTCAATTAAATGAATGAAGAGGGGGCTGCCCCTTCATGCAAAAAGCTCCTAGAAAATCTCTAGGAGCTTTTTGCATTTCGGGTCGGGCTATGCGGCACTCTCTCCGAGTTCCTTTTAGTCACTCGGAGTTCAAACAACGCCTTCTATCCCTCAGCCAGTAGGAGTGAAGCGAGCAGCTTTGTTGCAATGAGATCGGCGTAGGGATGGTAAGGGGCGCAGAATGAAATGAAGCGCTCACGAGCGTAGCGAAGTGATGAGCGAATAGCGAAACCCTGAATCAGCCCGCCGCTGGGGTGAGCTGCACAAGCAGCTTATCACAGCGGACGCCCCAAATAATCATTAAATCTGCTCAGAGAAGTGTACTTTTGTAATTATATTATGATCGGTAGATTAAAACATAAAATCAAACAAAAGCAAGAGAGAAAGCGAAATGAGAAGCTTGCTCAAATTGTTGACTGGAAATCGATACCAGTTGTTTTGTTTGTGAGCACTGGGCGAACTGGTACTCAGTTTTTTGCTGATTTTTTTACTCAGCAGTCAGACCAACTCTTAGCGCTACATGAGCCGGCTCCTGATTTATTTTTGATCGGCACTGACTATTATCGAGGCCGCAAAAATCGATTAGAGACAATGGCAGAAATGGCTATTGAGCGCGCTCGATATGCAGAACAAGTGACTAAAAATGGCTTGCGCTTTTACGTTGAGTCAAACTGGAATCTTGTACCACTCTTAGAGCTGCTACCTGAGTTTTTTGGTGAGTTTAAATTGGTGCATGTGGTACGCGACCCAAAAACATATATTCCTTCTGCGCATGGAATAAAAGGCTCGAAGCGACCGATATATGCTGAGTACGATAATCGTGATCGTCTTACTGCTCAAGACAAACTAGACGATCAGTATTTTAATGATTGGAATACCTGGGGACGTTTTGAAAAACTGTGTTGGCATTGGCGTACATATAATTTAATGATCGAAGAATTTGGTGCTTCGCATGATCAGTATCTCCGCATAAAATTTGAAGATATTTTTAATTCGGAAACGAATTATTCAGGCATTGATACGATTCTTGAATTTACGGGCTTAGGCGATGTACTCGATAATGGAGTAGAAGCAGCCAAAGATCAGCTGAAGAATAAATCGAATAGAACAAAAACACCCATTCTTGGGCATTATGATTCTTGGTCCAAAGATCAGCAATCAATTTTTCATACGCTAACCGATGAATTAGCTAGACGGTATATGTATGATAAATAAAATTTCTGGGCTCATCTTTCGTAAGTTGAGGCAAGGCTATTGTCATTCAAGAGAACAATATTTCCGAAGGAAGTATTCAATACATCCTAAAGCAAAATTTGGAGATTTAGTGAATATTTTTTTTCAAGGTTCATCAATTGCAATGGGTGAGGGTTCTTACATTAATAGTGGTAGGATTGTTTCAGGGCCAACTTCTTCAGTAGATATTGGCTCATGGTGCGCAATAGGGCATAACGTTAATATCATGGGCCTAAGCCATGATATCGAATATCCAACAGGTCCTAATAAAAGAGAAAGAAGAGTAGAGGAAGATATCAAAATAGGAGATCATGTTTGGATTGGCTCTAATGTCTTTATTTTGCAAGGTGTTACTATAGGAGATCACGCTATAATTGGTGCGAATTCTGTAGTAACTCGCGATGTACTTAAAGGTGCGATAGTAGGAGGAGTGCCTGCTAAACTTATACGATTTAAAAAACGATTTTCAAATGATTAAGAAAATTCTTGTTACTGGTGGCGCAGGCTACATAGGTTCAGTACTTACACGCCTTTTATTAGATGAAGGATATCAAGTTAAAGTTTTGGATAAACTTTCTTTTGGTGGAGAGCCAATAGTTGATTTATTCAATAATCCAAACTTTGAATTTGTCAAGGGAGATGTTAGAGTAGAAGCTGATGTTCGTAATGCAATGCAAGGTATTCATGCAGTTGCTCACTTGGCGTCAATAGTTGGTGATCCAGCTTGTGCTCAAGAACCAGAAGTTGCACGATCTACAAACCTCGATGGGAGTAAGTTACTCTATAATGTTGCAAATGAGCTTGGAGTCAAACGATTTGTATTTGCATCTACATGTAGCAATTATGGAAAAATGGATGACCCGAATGAATATGTAACTGAGACATCAACATTAGCTCCTGTTTCTCTTTATGCAGAAACAAAGGTAGGAGTTGAACAGTTTTTGATGAGTCAGCCAAAAGATGCTCCTTGCAAACCAACGAGTCTTCGTTTTTCAACAGTTTACGGACTCTCGCAACGTCCTCGATTTGATTTAACTGTAAATGAGTTTACCAAAGAACTCGCTTTGGATAGAGAACTGGTTGTTTTTGGTGAGCAATTTTGGAGACCATATTGTCATGTAAAGGATCTTTCAAGAGGAGTTTTAGCAGTTCTTCAAGCTGATGAGTCGAAGATTGCTTTTGAAGTGTTTAATGTAGGTGACACCGAAGAAAACTACACGAAGCAAATGCTTGTCGATGAAATCGTAAAGCAATTGCCAGATGCAAAAATTAAGTACGTTAAGAAGAATGAAGATCCACGCGACTATAGAGTTTCATTTCAAAAGATAAAAGACGAGCTTGGATTTGAGATTACTCACAAAGTACCTGAGGGCATAGCTCATGTTATTCAAGTCGTTCAAGCTGGATTTTTTAATGATCCAGATAGCCAAAAGTATAAAAATGTATAACGAATTTAATGCTTTCGTTCGAGAGCAATTCAAAACACCTGAAGCATTCATCCCTTTACATGAGCCGCGTTTTTTTGGTAAAGAGCGCGAATATGTAATGGATGCTATTGATTCGACATTTGTCTCTTCAGTCGGTGAATACGTCAATCGATTCGAAGAAATGATGGCTGAAATTGCCGGGACGAAATATGCTGTCGCTACTGTAAATGGTACTTCAGCTTTGCATATCGCTATGATACTTGCTGGTGTTCAGTCTGGTGATGAAGTTATTACTCAACCTGTTTCTTTCGTAGCAACTTGTAATGCAATAACTTACTGTAATGCTACACCGCATTTTGTAGATGTTGATCTAGAAACACTCGGAATGTCACCAAGAGCGTTAGAAGCTCGTCTTAATGAAATAGCTGAACTAAGAGAAGGGGTATGTATAAATAAAGAAACTGGAAATAAAATCTCATGCATTGTCCCAATGCATACATTTGGTTTTCCATGTAGGATTGATGAAATAGTCAATATTGCTACTAAATGGAATATTCCGGTTGTTGAAGATGCGGCGGAGTCTTTAGGTAGCTCTTTTAAAGATCAACATACAGGTAGTTTTGGATTGTTAGGAACATTTAGTTTTAATGGCAATAAAACTGTCACCTGTGGTGGTGGCGGCGCTATCGTAACCGATAATGAAGAGTTAGCTAAACGAGCAAAATACATCACGACTACAGCAAAGCGCCCACATAAATGGGAGTATTATCATACTGAGACGGGGTATAATTATAGAATGCCGAATTTAAATGCCGCGATGGCATGTGCTCAGCTTGAAATGTTGCCCACATTTCTTGAGAATAAAAGAGAGCTGGCTATACGATATCAGAATTTCTTTTCAGAACTAAGTGCAATAGAATTTTTGACTGAATCAGAAACAAGTCTCTCCAATTATTGGCTTATGGCAGTTCAGTTAAAAGATCGTGCATCCCGAGATCAATTTTTGGAGAAAACAAATTCTGAGTCAATTATGACTCGTCCAATTTGGGAACTCATGAATGAACTTGAGATGTTTAACAATGCTCCTTGTGGAGCAATTCAAAATAGTCGTTTTTTGGTTGATCGTGTTGTCAATATTCCGAGTTCTGTTCGGATTAAATGAAGCCTCGTATCTTAATTCTTGGTGCTAATGCAGGGGTATTTGTTACACCTGTTGCAAGTCATTTGCAGGACGTTATTTCTTTTGATTTAATGGATCAAAAGGAGTCAACTACTTTTCTGAAAATTCAAGAAGGGCGACTCAAAAACGTTTATGATCAAGTTGTATGTTTTGAGAAAGCAGATCCCTCATTCAAAAACTTCAAGAAGAATTATTCAGTGAAATTATTCTTTAATTTGCTGAATAATTTTTTTTCATTTAAAAGTGGGCTTAATTTTGTTAACGCAGTAAAACTTACATATGTTTATGTAGTTAATTATAAAGCTAAATTTGAGTCAGTTCTCAATGAGAATTATGATATAATTAATATACATTACATATCCCCCTTATATAGCCCGTCATTCCATAAGGTTTTTAAAGAAACTAATCAAAAGGTAGTGTTGTCTTTTTGGGGTTCGGACCTTTTAAGAAGTACGTCTAGTCAGGTTGATTCATTGAAAGGAATTGTAGATAGAGCTAATCTTATTACGATGCATTCTGAAGAAATGAAGGATGTTTTTGTTCAAAAATTTGGAATGCAATATGAAAATAAAGTACGACTAGTTTTATTTGGAGTTCCCGATCGCAGGTTTGAAATGATTGATTCATTAGATGATGTCAGCTTTCTTGATAGCATAAGAAAAAAATACAATATTGATAAAAACAAAACGATAATTACAATTGGTCACTCTGGAGATCCAAATGATTTTCATTTAAATTCTATTGAAGCTATTCAGATGCTTCCTAATAGCATAAGATCTAATTGTCACTTGTTATTTCCGATGACATATGGAGTTCGACCTCACTACTTAAAAGAAATAAAGAATAAGTTACTTGAGGTTGATGTGACATTTACCTTTTTTGAAGAATTTTTGCCCCTTGAAGATTTAGCAGCTATAAAATTAATAGAAGACATACTTATTCATATTCCTAAGTCTGATGCATTATCTGCCTGGATGTGTGAGTCGCTTTATGCCGGATCTTTTTTAGTTACTGGAGCATGGCTTCCATATTCTATTTTCTATAATGAGGAGTTGCCCATAACCTACATAGAGAAAAGTCAAAAGGATTATATTCATCATGCCCTATTAGAAATTTTGAGAGATGGTTCTGAAATAGAGTCAAATGATAGAGTTAAACAAAGGGATTTTCTTCTTGATAAAATTGCGACTTCATCGCAAGTGGCTAAATGGAAGTCTATTTATACTGAACTTTGTTGATCTATTTAGATTCAATTTAGTAGATGTTTGCGTAGCGTTTTTAATTGATTACAAAACACTCATGAAAGATGAGTAGATTTGTGTCTTGAATACAGATGTTTCAATATGACTGACAAGACTACTAAAATAGTACAGAATATTTTTATTGCCCCAGAAGCATCAGTTCTTGAAGCATTGGGGCTAATGGATAAGAATGACTCGAAACTGCTTATTGTCGGCTCTGAGGACAATTATGTTTCAATGCTGAGCATAGGCGATATACAACGCCATCTTTTAAAAACTCAGGACTATACTACTAATGTTAAATCTATAGTGCGAGATAATGTTATAGTAGTTAGCCGTGATTTGTCACGTAGTGAGATAGCTACTATTATGATGTCTAAGCGTATTGAGTTTATGCCAATTGTAGACAATAGTCAAGTCGTGGATGTTGTTTTTTGGAAAGACATTATTGATCATACACAAGTGTCAAAACCTCTTCCTAGTGAAATCCCAGTTGTTATCATGGCAGGAGGATTTGGAACTCGTTTAAGACCTTTGACGAATGTTATTCCGAAGCCACTTGTACCGATAGGTGATAAGCCAATTATGGAGCGCATTATTGATTCATTTGTGAATTGTGGTATAACTCAATTTTATGCAACTGTAAATTATAAGGCTGAATTTATCAAATTTTATTTTGATAATATTAAAGATAGAGGTTATGATTTAGGATATTATGTAGAGGACAAACCTCTAGGTACAGCAGGTAGTTTACATCTCCTTAAAGATAAAATTTCAACAACTTTCTTTGTTTCAAATTGTGATATTCAAATCGATCAAGAATATGCAGATATCCTTGAGTATCATAAGTCTAATCAAAATGACTTAACTGTTGTTGCTGCAATTAAGAATTATTCAATTCCATACGGTACCATAGATACTGCTGAAAATGGGATCCTCAAGAAATTGAATGAAAAACCTACATTAACATTTCAGGTAAATACGGGAGTGTATGTTTTGGAGCCACATTTGTTGCAAGAAATTCCTGAAAATAAATTCTTCCATATAACTGATTTGATGGAAAAAATTACTAATAGGAATGGCCGTGTAGGAGTCTTTCCGATATCTGAAGGGAGCTGGAAAGATATAGGAGTGTGGGATGAATATATGAAGCACCAAAACGGGTAAAGTGAAACTCATTCAGTCACTTTTAAAAAGTACATTTTTAAAAAACATTGGGTTTTTGATGTTTGCGACTGTTTTTGGTCAAGCACTCGGAATTCTAACCTTACCAGTAAAGTCAAGACTCTATACCGATTTTGATTATGCGCACTTGTTAGTATTTGTAGTAGTCACAAATACCATTACTGTTTTTTCTTCTGGTCGCTATGATATTTTGATCCCATCGCTAAAGGAAGATAAGGATGCTACCAACATGGTATGGTTAGCATTATCTTTTTTGGTGTCTTCATTTTTGGTGTCTTTCATAATTTTATTTATATGCTATCATTTTGGCCTGTGGTATGATTATTTAGAAGATTCAATTTATTTCGTTCCAGTTTTTATATTTCTGCTAGCTCATATCGTTTCAATGACAATCATACGTATTAGTACGTATATTCTTAATCGAATCGAACTATATAATGTAATAGCGACCTCGCGGATATTAACGGGCATCTTGGTAGCTGTTTTTATAATTGGATTTGGGTTTTTAAATATTGAAGAGGGGCTTGTATTCGGTACATTTCTAGGTACATTTCTAGGTGGTTTTATTATGTGTGTGCGTGCATTTCAAAAAGTCAATTGGACAAGGCCTAAGTTTAGTGAAATCAAAGCCTTAGCGATTGAGCATAAAGACCAATTTTTATTCACATCTCCAAATACATTCTTTGTTCAGTTTCGTGAAAACTTTGTCGTTACCCTTATTGAGCGATACTTTGGAGGCACAGTATTAGGAAGTTTTTCATTTGCTCGGCGATTGATTAAGCAGCCTATTATTTTACTTGGCTCAGCTGTTGGAGAAGTCTACATTAAAAAGTCAAGTAAACTCTACAATACAAATCCTGAAGCATTAAGAAAAAATGCCAAAATGTTGATTCTTGGGATGTTGCTTATATCCATCCCGATGATACTTGTACTTGTGCTTTTTGGGCCACAATTGTTTGCTTTCTTCTTTGGCGAAAAGTGGCGCTTTGCAGGCAAGATTGCATATTTACTTTCTCCCTTGATCCCGGCATTACTTGCTACAAGTCCATTGAGTTACATCATAGTATTGACTAAAAAGCAACGGGTGTTTATGTTTTATGGAATACTGACAAATATTTTTATACCAGCAGCCTTTTATGTAGCCATGTATTTCTGGCCTGATGTCACGGTAGGCTTTTTGACACTTTCGTTTGCTGAAGTTCTTGTAAGAATTGTCTCTACAGTTTGGATATTTTGGTTTGTTCGAGTTGCGATACAACAGTTTAAAGATCGTATCGAAGAAGAAGCGAATAATCCTATCGAAGATCATCTCTTGACACCTACCGATAAAGAGTAGCACACAAACAAACGCATTAAAGACAAGTGAGTACCTTCGCATAAGATTATGAAAATTCTCGTTACAGGCACAGCCGGCTTTATAGGCTATCATGTTGCCAAAGCACTAGTCGATGAAGGTAAAGATGTGATCGGTCTTGATATCATCAATGACTACTATGATACACGGCTCAAGAATGCTCGTCTTACTCAAGCCGGGATAGATGTAGATTCATTAATGATCAATCATGCAGCCAAGAGTACGACTCACGATAACTACACATTCTACAAAACTGACTTAGCCGACAAAAAAGCAATTGATAAAATATTTAAAGTCGAAGGCATCACACATGTCATCAATCTAGCAGCCCAAGCAGGAGTTCGATATAGCCTCGAAAATCCCCACACATATATAAATAGTAATGTGCAAGGATTTCTCAATATCCTAGAGGCAAGTCGATATAATAAAATTCAGCATTGTGTTTACGCAAGTAGCAGTAGCGTTTACGGACTCAATTCAGCGACGCCCTTTGCGACCCAAGATTCCACAGATCATCCAATCTCGCTTTACGCTGCCACAAAAAAGAGTAACGAATTAATGGCACATACCTACAGCCATTTATTTGGAGTGCCGACTACAGGGCTCCGCTTTTTTACCGTCTATGGCCCTTGGGGTAGACCCGATATGGCATACTTTCTATTCGCAAATGCGATCAGAAAAAATGAAGCTATCAAAGTCTTTAATCAAGGAGACATGATCCGTGATTTTACATATATCGATGATATCGTAAAAGGGATTTTGCATGTATTGCATCAACCAGCAAGCGCAGACCCAACATGGGATAACAAAAATCCAGTCATTGGTAAGAGCTCAGCGCCTTATCGCATCTACAATATCGGCAATTCGACGCCAATTAAATTGATGGACTTTATACAAGCGATCGAGAAAAGCCTCGGCCAAGACGCACAAAAAATAATGATGCCGATCCAGCCAGGTGATGTCCATCATACAGATGCTGACGTGACTGATCTGATCCAAGAGTTTGATTACAAACCAAATACACCATTGCAAGACGGCATCAACGAATTTGTCAAATGGCACAAAGCGTTCTACACCGATCAAGGAGAGATACAAAACGCGTAGAATAACTTGGGGCTGCCCACTCACTTCGCTCGTGGTCGGGCTATACGCAGTACGGTAGCCTAGCTTTCATTTGAATAGCTTGAGGCAGCAGCCCCAAGCTATTCAAATAGAAATCCACTCGCTCCGCTCGTGCTGCTCCTATCCCTCAGCCAAAACACAAGATGAAGTCAGCCGAGAGCCTGTATCTTCGCGCCAATAAAAAAACTAACCGAGCATCACATGACTCAATCCAATTCAGAACTCATCAAATATGCAGTCATAGGCTGCGGACATATCGGCAAGCGTCATGCTACGATGACTCAACGCAACGAGGAGAGTACACTTGTAGCAGTATGTGATATTTTACCTAAAGAAAAGCTCGGAATCGAATCACTCGGAGATGTCCCGTTTTTTTCATCTATTGATGATTTATTGGCATCAGGGATTGAGATCGATGTCGTCTGTATATGCACTCCCAACGGCTACCACGCCGAGCACAGCATCAAAGCACTTGATGCAGGTCATCACGTCGTCTGCGAAAAGCCAATGGGGCTCACCAAAGCAGAATGTGAGAACGTGATCTACAAGGCGCTCAATATGTCTCGTAAGGTATTCTGCGTGATGCAAAATCGCTACTCGCCACCAAGCGCTTGGCTCAAAGAGACGATCGAAAAAGGAATACTCGGCGACATTCATCTTGTGCAGATCAATTGCTTTTGGAATCGTGATGATCGCTACTATTTCAAAGGCGGTAAAAAACACGCTTGGAAAGGGCAGCTTTCGTTAGACGGAGGAACTCTCTTTACTCAGTTTAGTCACTTTGTAGATATCATGTATTGGATGTTTGGTGATGTCAGTAATATCCAAGCTCGATTCGAGAATTTTACGCACGAGCACAGTATCGAATTTGAAGACACTGGGATTGTATCATTTGAATTTATCAATGGAGGTCTCGGTACACTCAATTACTCAACTGCTGTATGGGGCAGCAATCTCGAAAGCAGCTTGACTGTGATCGGTAGCAAAGGAAGCGTCAAAGTAGGTGGTCAATACATGAACGAAATCGTGCATTGCAATATCGAAAATTACGAAATGCCTGAGCTGCCTCCTACCAATCCTGCAAATGACTACGGTGCATACAAAGGCTCAGCAAATAATCATGGCTATGTATTTGAAAATGTCGCGAATGTCTTGAAAGGGAGAAAACAGATTACAACGAATGCACTCGAAGGACTCAAGGTGGTCGATATTATTGAGCGCATTTATGGTTTGAAATAGAATCGATTTATAAATAAGTCGGTTTGGACAAGCGCTGCGAAGTGGTGGCGAAGCCAGACGCCGCAGGCGGCCGAGCGAAAAGCGAGCCACGTAGCATAGCGACCCGAGGAGCTTGCAACGAGGGATGGCCCCATATTTTGCATCTTTAGAATACTAGGATAAAGCCACTACATTTGTGTTATGAAGAAGCTTATCACTGTCATTGGTGCTCGGCCGCAGTTTATTAAGGCAGCTGCTGTGAGTAGATCGATTATCGAATCAGGTCAGATAAATGAAGTGATTATTCATACGGGGCAGCATTATGATGTGAATATGAGCGATGTGTTTTTTGACGAATTGTCAATACCTCGCCCAAATTATAATCTTGATATACATGGCGTATCTCATGGCGCTATGACTGGTCGGATGCTCGAAGGAATTGAAGATATTCTCAAGTCGGAAAAACCTGATATGCTGATGGTTTATGGCGATACAAATAGCACAATAGCTGGTGCACTTGCTGCCAAAAAACTTCATATTCCTGTAGCTCATATTGAAGCAGGTCTTCGTTCGTTTAATATGAAAATGCCTGAAGAAATCAATAGAATTTTGACAGATCGCATTAGTGATTTACTGTTTTGTCCTACTGACACTGCGGTTAAAAATCTAGAAGATGAAGGGTATGATTCACTTGAAAATCAAGTGATAAAAGTGGGTGATGTCATGCAGGATGCAGCATTGTTTTATTCATCACGTGCAAAACGGCCAGATGGTATTCCGCATGGAGAGTTTGTACTTAGTACTGTACATCGCGCTGCGAACACAGATAATCCAACTCGCTTAAATCAAATCTTTGATGGCTTGAAACGATTTTCAGAAATAATGCCTGTTGTCTTACCATTACATCCACGAACCAAAGGTGCATTAAAAAAGAACGGGATTTCTACAGAGGGAATTACTGTAATTGATCCTGTTGGATATCTTGAAATGGTTTGGTTGCTTCAAAATAGTAGCCTAGTCTGTACAGATAGTGGCGGATTACAAAAAGAAGCTTTTTTCTTTGAGTCTCCATGCGTCACTGTACGGGACCAAACTGAATGGGTGGAACTCATTGAGTTTGGCTATAATGTTTTAGCGAATCCTGATTCGGCAGATGATATTTTTGAAAAAATGTCAGGCGCTGTCAAGCGTACAGATCAAGATTGGGGCAGAGATTTGTATGGAAAAGGCGCTGCGTCTAGTCTAATTGTAAATACTATATTAGATTTTTGATTTGTGAAGACTGTCTTTTATCTATATTTTGGTCGCATTGATGATTTAAGTTTTAAATCAAGTAATGGTGTTGTTAAAAAAATTCTTGGGCAAATACATGGTTGTATTGAGCTAGGATGTACTGTTTATTTTGGTCATTTGAATCAAGGGAACAAAACAATTTATAAATTTGATAAATCGTACAACTGGGAGATCGTTGAACAATCTTCTGTAGCAAATACAGTCTCTATATTTTCTAAATTTAGTGCATTATTAAATGGGCACATTCACTATAGTGCTTTTATTGATTTTGTTGATCGGGTAAAAATTGATGTATTGTACATAAGGTTTGCTTTACCAAGTAAGAGGTTGCTTATGTTTTTGCAATATGTTAAATCTCTCGAGAATGCTCCTAAGATTTGCGTTGAAGTACCATCATTTCCGATTTACCCGAATTTAACACGCATAAAAAAAATTGCATATAGTGTTTCGAAATCAGCAATTCGGGAGTTTCCAAAGTATGTAGACCGAATAGTAACATACACATCACATGCTAATGTTTATGGTGTTTCTACAATTCGATTATCAAATGGAGTTAGCTTAAACAAGATGCGAGAGCATCCCCGTGTTGATAAAAAAAATAATACGCTAGTCTTTATCGGAGTGGCTTCGCTTCGTTTTTGGCAAGGTTATGATTTGTTTTTGAAAGCGATGGCGGATTATTTTTCAAATAATAGAAATAGCAACCGTACTATTCAATTGGTATTGATAGGTGAAGGTGCTGCGAAGAGCAACTTGCAAGATTTAGTAGCGCAGTATTCATTAAGTAAGTATGTTCAATTCAAAGGAGAATTAAATGCTATAGAGTTAGATGAAGAATACAGAAATGCGGATATCGGTGTTGGTACTTTAGCTTTAAGTAGAAGAACCTCTGAGGTAAGAGCAAGTCCACTTAAGCATAGAGAGTATTGTATGTATGGTCTTCCTTTTTTAATTGATTCTCGCTTGGAGGATCCTGATTTTGATAATTCTTTTCGATACGTATATAAAGTTTTTGAATCAAGTAGTGAGATTGATTTGTTTGATGTTGTACAATGGTACGATTCAATCGCATCGGATAATTTATATAGTGATGCTATGTTTGATTACGCTTCCAAACATTTAACTTGGGAAAGTAAGATGAGGCACATCTTTGAAGAGTTGTATTCTTAAATGTAATGGAACTCAATTAAGCGTTTATATATTTTGATGAATTCCAGTCATCTGTGTTGATGCCATAGAGTTGATTTAGCCTTTTGTTATGTGATTTGTAATAATCTATGAGTTTGAGAATGTCTTCTTGCGAGGTGCTTTGTTTTGAAGAGGATGCCTTTGTGTTTGAATTTCGATATACATTTCTAATTAAATCTCTTAATTTTGATTGAGGAATTCGCCCTCTAATTGACCTTGCAATTGAGTGTATGAAATGATTTCTTACAGTGTAGGTTTTATTTTCTGCTGGAAAATCATATCTGTCATAGAAGCTGCTTTTGATGTTTAAATATTTGGAAACGAATTCTAGAGTTTCTTTTTTCTGAAACATAAGATCTTCAAATCGAAGGATAAGGATATTTTCTTTTTTTATTACTTGTAACCATTTCTCTAAGTAAGAGTAATATATTCCGTGTTTCAGGGCTTGTGATATAAACTCGTTGTTTGTATTGTACGTAATTGAGTTGTCTAGCGAGTCTGATATAAATTTCGAAAGACTAATATTTCTACTTAAAATCCCTACATTATTTTGAAAATAGTTGAATATTGAGATAAATCGATCAGTTGGGTTTCTCAATACAAAAATTATTTTTATATCTGGAATATGCTTTGGCATTTCTTTAAGGGCTGCATCTTGATAGATATATCCAGGGGTTGCTTCGAGGGCTATTTGTTGTTTTTCTGGATTAAAAGCACTGAAGTGTTTGTGATATTCTGAGATTGGATTATCATAGCAGTTTGAATCTTTTCTGAAAACTGAAGATTCTCTATCCATAAAGAACTGTAGCTCTTTGATTTGCGACCCAAACACTGAAGGATGATCAGAAAGCCATTTGTGCAATGAAGAAGTCCCAGCTTTGGGCACACCAGCAATAATGAGATTTGGTAACACTATTTACTTTCTAATAATTCAAAAAATAGATCTTCGTATTGCTTTGCCTCTACTTCAGGTGTAAATCGCTTCAACGCCTGGATGTGAGCTTCTTTTGAAAAAGCAACTAATTGATCTGGATTGTCAAAGGCTTGTTTAAGTGCAGTTGATATAGCAGAAGATTCAGGGCTTTGAATAAGTATACCAGTTTTATTTGGTACAACGACATCTGGAATACCTCCTACTTCGGTTGCCACTACAGGGACTCCTGCAAACATGGCTTCGATAATTGCTCTTGGTACTCCTTCATTTTTGGATACAAGTAATAAAATTGTATAGTGAGCTAATATCTCAATTACATCATCTCTCCACCCCAGGAACTGAAAATGATCTTCAAGATCATTTTCTTTAATGTATTTTTTTAACTCTGAGAAGTAGTTTTCATCAACAACTGGACCTGCAAAGTCGATATAAATATTGATTCCTTGGTCTTTTAACTTATTGACTGCTTTAATTGCTTCAAACTGGTTTTTACGTGGGTCTATTGTAGCAGGGATAAGGCATTTGAATTTTTCTTTCGTTTTTTCTTTTCGAAGTGTGTGAGTTTTGAGAGCTCTGTCAATAATATTTTGCCGGAGAGAAGTTTCTATAACTCCCAATTTGTGTGAGTATTTTGATGCTAATGAATTGAAGATAAAGTCATGTTGAGATTTTGCTTCGGTAATCACTTTTGAGGATAATGAAAAGGCAATTCTATGGATAAGTCGCATAAATCCATAGGATTTTTTTTCAAGAGCAATATCCCAGACAAGCGGTATGTTTTTTAGTTTGCACCCAAAGCCAAGAAGTAAAACTGATCTCGAACCTCTGCAAATAACAAGTTCAATGTCGTTGTTTTTTATTATTTTTTTGAATGATAGGTTTGCCTTTAAGACATCTTTTGCCCAAATGATTTTCCCAAAGAGCGAGGTGTTTAAGGCAGCTGAATTTGTTTGTTGAAGTCTATTTGGTAATTTATGGATGAGGATGTCTACTTGTTCTCCAAGATCTTTAGACATTTCAGATTCTATTTGAGAACCAAAGATTGGATTTATACGTGTTTTATCTACTGAGCGAACTAAGTTACCCATAGACATTGCTCCACCGGTATAATTCTCATAGTAGTAATAATAGAATAAAATATTTGGCTTATGCTTCATTGTGATAAGTTTTATAGTCAATGTAGTTTTTACTTTTCGATAAAATATTTTCGATTCTTGTGTATTCTTCTTTTGATATTTTTGGGGCTCTCTCGTAAAGATTTGATTTCACAATTTTTGTGAAACGTTTGGGTAATTGGATGTTTAATTGCGCTCTTATAGATCGCAATGATTCTGTCGCCTTAGCGATAAAACGAGAAGTAGCAACCGTACTGATATTTGAATTGTCAGGTAACGAAAGTTCTGGAATATCACTAAGCTCTGTAAATTCAGCGATTTCTTTGAGAATTGTTGAAGGGTCTTTTAGCAAATCTTCGAGCCAAATGATTTTTGCTTGCGCTGCTTTGGCATTCTCTATTACAGACTTGTAAAGGGATTCTTGAGCATATCTAAAAAATATCAAATCGTCAGGAAGGGTAGTTGGTATATCTACACCTATTCTTATTTTATGATAGGTCTTGTTTATGAAATCGTAGTAGATGCTTTTTTCTACTTTGGCTCTTTTAAGGATTTCATTCTCTGTCTCAATGATTGAATGATTGTTTTGTATACCTTGTTCGAAGGTGTTCAAGATATCATTCAAGTTACGTGATTCATACTTTTCGCCCATTCCTTTCATAAACCAAAAAGCAGAATAGAATCTCTTTACTGGATCGCGCAAGCAAACGATAAACTTTGGATTATGGAATTTACTTTTAATCGCAGAATACGATTGCGGATATTGACAATAAAGAGTGCTCCCATCTAAAACCGAAGTTGAATTTGTATAAATACGATTGTAAACTTGGAAGTAGTCTTCTATTGTATGTTGATCAAGGCAGAAAAACTGAGGCTCTTTTACAGAGATACCAGAGAAGTCATTCGATTGTAAGAGCCAGTCAAAAACAGTTGTTGTGCCACATTTTCTGACTCCAGTTACAAAAACACCTTTTTTTATCATTTCCACGATATTGGACTCGAGAAACTGTTAAATCAGAATCGAAAGAGCAAGTTGCAAATTTAAGAAATAGACTAGAGATGCTTGGTTGTTAATGATGTTAAATTGAACGTAGGCTAGTTTTTTGGACTACTTTTGTTGATATACTAATTTCAGCTTTTATAGCACTGCATGGCAAAGGGTAAAATCAAGGTTGATAAGTACATTCAGCTATTTATATCCTGTGTACTAGCTCTTTGGGTGTTTTTGCTGCCTACGACATCATTTAACGTACGTGTGCCTCCTTTTCGATTGACGGTAGCTGACCTTGTTTTGCTTGGCCTCTTTATCTTTCTTCTTTTGTTTGGGAAATTTCGACTAAAGAGACGTGCTGCTTTTTTCATGGGTAGCATAGCAATATTTGCCGGATTATCTTTTTTTAGCATTGTTAATGCTATTGACAGGGCCGCAGTAATCGTAGGCCTAATGCCTAGCATGTATGCAATCTTGATTATCTATTGCATGACGCAAGTATTGAAAAGTGAAAAGCAACTCAATATTTTTTTTGCTAGCTCTGTTGCGATTATCATATTCTCATATTTGCCAGCTTATCTCTATGCGTCTTCTGGGGTTAAACTCTCATACTTTTTTCCAAACAACTGGCGCTACGCTTTCCTTACTCTAAATCCAAATCAGTACAGTGCCTTTCTACCTGTGATTTTGATGGCTATTGTACTAATGGCAATTCGTTTAAATAAGAGTTTGTTGATACCTCTTTTTTTGTCCATCTTAGGACTTTATCCTATGCTTGCCAGTGGGAGTAGGTCAGGAATCGTTTACATGGTCGGAATTTTACTCGTTTGCATGATGAATGTAATTCAAAAAGCATCAATTCCTAAGCGAGTTATCATCACAACAGCCTTCATCGGGATAACAGCTTTTGCACTAAATAAAGTGGCTAGCCTTCAGGTTAATGACGCCATAATTAAACGGGCTTTGTTTGTCTTTCAAGCATCCACAGCTGATTCAGACGAAACCCAATCAGCCAATTTTGAACATGGCGTCGGAGTACGCGAGTCGCAGCTAAAAGAAGGGTGGCACTTTTTCAGAGAAATGCCCTTTTTCGGAGTAGGTAAAGAGAATTTTCGAAAGTTACACAGACACGAAGTTCACTTTGGATTCATTTCGATTTTATTTGAAACTGGTGTTTACGGCTTCCTAGGCATTTGTATTGTTTTTGCCTTATTGTTTTACATATACTTGAGAGGCTTCGGGAGTCTCTGGTACAAGTTGACTGTCACAGTTTTTATGTTGCTCTTCATAGGGAGTAACTTTGGGCACAACTATATGAGACAGCGGTGGACATGGTGTTTCCTTGGAATTATTGTTGTTCTAGCTTTGCTTCCTTCCCATCAGAAAAAAATAACTCATGTGCAGACTCGCAGGATTCAAAAATAATGAGGCTGTTGATAAAGGCGTTCTTGCATCCATGAGAGATTGCCTCTCTTATGGAGGGCCCGACTCAGCTGGAGAATACATTGACGATGATATTTTATTAGGACACAGACGATTGTCGATACTTGACCTCAGCGAAGCAGGTAATCAGCCTATGCATGACGGGCCTTTAACGATGGTGTTTAATGGCGAAGTTTTTAATTATCAAGAAATTAAAACAAAGCTCCAAGCAGAAGGGGAAGTTTTTCAAACGACAACTGATTCAGAAGTTATTCTTCGCTCGTTTAGAAAGTATGGTAAATCATGCGTTGATCAATTTCGTGGTTTTTTCTTAATAGTCATTTGGAATCGTGACACCAAAGAACTACATCTCTGTCGAGATCGAGTAGGAGTGAAGCCGCTCTATTATTACTCTCAGGACGGTCACTTTGCATTCGGCTCAGAGCTGAAAGCCTTGATGAAGTATCCGCCACTCGATAAAACAATAGATCAAGAAGCAGTTTCACTATATCTGCAGCAAGGTTACATACCTGCACCTCATTCGATTTTTAGGCATTGTAAAAAGATGCTACCTGGCAGTTGGTTGACTGTAAAATCAGATGGCGCATTATCTGAAACGATTTATTGGGATGCTGAAGAGCGATTTCTTGAATCAGAGACATATGCTCGCTCCGAGGAGGATGCCATAGATCAGCTTGAAGAAATACTTGTTGAGAGTTTTAAGCTTCGAATGGTAGCTGATGTGCCAGTTGGTATGTTTTTAAGCGGTGGTATAGATAGCTCCGTAGTCACGGGGATACTCCAAAAACACACAAGCGGCAATGTCAAAACATTTACAATCGGTTTTGATGATCCGGAGCACAACGAAGCGCAACACGCCAAAGAAATATCACGGCATCTTGGTACCGATCATACAGAGCTGTATATATCAGAGTCAGATTTTGAGCGAGTCGTACCACTGCTGCCCGATATGTTTGATGAGCCATTTGGAGATAGTAGTGGTATCCCGACACGTATAGTAGCAGAACTTGCCAAAGAGAAAGTCACAGTCAGTTTAAGTGCAGATGGCGGCGATGAAATCTTTGGAGGCTATACCAAATACGAAGCCGCCCAAAAGTTCGTTTCTAAGATCTCTAAAGTCCCGAATCCATTACGAAAAGTTGCTGCAGGAGTCGGCAGCTTGGCAGATCCATATTCTGTCGAACGCGTAGCGGCAAAACTGCCAGTCTTGAAAAATTACAAGAATGTAGGCAATAAGCTTCCAAAACTTTTGAGAGCACTTGACTCAAAAAATGTAGAAGAATTTTTTAACGCGTCTAGCTCATATATAGCTCAATCCGATCTCCAAAAGCTATATCCAGTTTTCAAAAAGCGATTAAATCTTCCTGAAAACTACCCGCAGGGTCGATTGATCAGCCTACTTGGTATGGGTGATATCAAAACCTATCTCGAGGGCGACATTATGACCAAAGTCGATCGCACGACGATGCAAGTTGCGCTCGAAGGTCGCGAACCATTGCTCGATCAACACGTCATTGAATTTGGGCTAGCATTGCCCGATCATCTCAAAATCAAAGACAATCGCCCTAAGTACCTCCTCCGCAAAGTACTCGAACGATACGTGCCGCGCGAGATGTTTGAGCGCCCAAAACAAGGATTCAGCATCCCCATAGAAAAATGGCTCAGAGGAAGCTATTCGCAAGAAATCATCACGATGACTCAAGACAATGAGTTTATACAAGCATTTCAGTTTAATCAAACAGAACTTGAGCGAAAAGTCGATGTGTTTTTGAAAAACACAACCTTCATTAATCCGCATTTTATTTGGTTCTTGTTTATGCTGTACCGCTGGTACAATCGTTGGATGACTAGCTAAACCTTTTGGCCGAGCGATGGGCAGCAGTGGCCAAAGGCCAGATCTAGCGAGCATGGCGAGCTAGAGCCGAGCACACCCGCATGAGACTGTGGCGTCAGATTTTTTTAAGGGGCGTCCGCGCTCTCGTGTACACTGCGAGCGCGGCGGGCTGATTCAGGGTTTCGCTATTCGCTCATCACTCACATACGTTCGTGAGCGCATCGTCAAGACTCAGCGCCCCTTACCATCCCTACGCCATTATACCACTCAGCCACAGGCTGTCTGCGGTGCTGTGTGCGAGCTGCGAGACAGCGCGGCCACATTAAGTGGCGGCCTCACATAACTAGTGATCAAGTCATGTGATGTAATTCAGCCACCATACCTTTACATCGTGAAGCGCCGAATTCGTATTGTCTTAGGATTATTTCTAGCAGCAATTATCTTTTTTTGCTGGTACATCAATGTTCCGAAGTCAGTTTCATCACATGAGAAAATAGCAATTCAAACTTTCCTTGGAAGTGTGAATGGCGCAGATCAATTTTATATAAACGAGGTGCAGTTTGATGATCTCTCTTTTGAAGATCAAGTCAAGCAACTTCAATTATTAAGTGAGACGTTGCTTGATTCATTTCCTCAAGGTGTTGCTGTGCCTAAAAATCAAAACCGATCATTAAGAGCTCTATTAAAAAATAAAGAAGGCCAATGCTATGATCGAAGTTATGTCTTTGAGGCGATCCTTCGTACAAAAGGGGCCCAGACAAGACACGCTTATGTTTTTGAAACACATTCAGATGAGTCTGCACTACAATTACTCAGAAAGAAAAAAGTGAAAACCCATGCAGTTTCTGAGGTCAAAACAAAGAAAGGATGGATCGTCGTCGATCCTAATGTAGACTGGATTTCTCTCTCAGCAACTGGAGAGCCTAAATCGCTTGACTGTATTTGTGAAAATAGAGAATCAATTCAGTGGGATCAACCCATTTTCGGTGATCATATCCAACTTTATTCAGGAAATTGTAGAGTGGTCTATGGTTTGTACAGTCGGCATGGCAGATTTTTCGCTCCATTCAACCCAATTCCTGACGTCAATTTTAGAGAGTTGGCATTTAATATTTAGTCTATGCGTATTGCTGTTATTTCTAATACAGCTTGGAGTATTTACAATTTTCGAGCAGGGTTGATCAAAGGACTACAAGCAGAAGGTCATGATGTAATAGCAGCTGCACCCGAAGATGACTATTGCGATCGCATCAAAGAACTTTGTCCTTTTGTGCCACTCAATAGCATTCAACCAAAAGGACGAAACATATTCAAAGAGCTTGCTGTAGTCAAAGAAATGCGACAACTCTACAAGCGCGAAAAGCTTGATGCAATCATTAGCTATACGATCAAACCAAATGTCTATGGCGGACTTGCTCGACGTGGATTGCCAGTAAAAACGATCTCAACAATCAATGGTCTAGGATACGCATTTCAGTCATCAGGGATGCTCAACAAGCTCGTTCGGTTATTGTACAAAATGGGTTTACGCAGCTCAAGTCTTGTCGTCTTCCAAAATAAAGACGACCGACAAGAACTGATTGATCTCGGTGTAATACAAGCACAAAACACTCGACTAACACCAGGCTCAGGCGTTGATATCAGCAAGTTTTATCAGCGGCCATCATTTACTCGAGCAGGTCAGAATATGCACTTTCTGTTGAGTGCTCGACTTGTAGCAGAAAAAGGTATTCGCGAATACGTAGAAGCAGCCAGAATAGTCAAAAAGCAATATCCTGAAGTAGTATATCTTTTGCTCGGAATGCCAGCTGACAATCCTTCTGCAATTACGCAGCAAGAAATACAAGACTGGACCAAGGATCAAGTCGTCAATTATGTCGGCAAGACAGATGACATGAATTCATTTATGAATGATGTCGATTGTCTCGTTCTACCATCTTATTATCGTGAAGGTATACCGCGTGTCTTACTCGAAGGTTTGAGCAAAGGTTTGCCACTTATCTCTACTGATAGCATCGGCTGCCGAGAAGTGATCTTGCCAGATCAATCCAATGGCAAATTGATCCAACCAAAAAGTATAGAATCTCTTGCTGAAGCAATGCTTCATATGATCGAGTCTGCACTCGAAGAACGACAAAAAATGGGAGAAGCATCACGACAGTACGCGATCTCACGTTTTGATGAGCAACTCGTAGTCAAGCAATACTTTGATTTTCTAGAAGAAGTCTCGTAGTTCTTAAGGATTCGATTTAAGGTAAATGTCAAATCTGACTGTCAAATTGCCTTTCGTGTCTTCTAGGACGATGGGCAATATCCGTTTGCTTGCAGAAGGGTGTGATGCCCAAGGATCATCATTTATGTGCGGATCTCCTTCAAAATAAACTTGGGAGACAAGTTCTTGATGATTGTCAGCTCGTACTCTGAAGTGTATATGTGCAGGCCGATACAATCTTCCATTCTTGTATTTACCAGGTAATATTGTTTTAAATGCGTATTCGCCTTCGTTGTCAGTTTTCCAACCAGCTCTCATACGGAATGCGGGCGACGTATTGTCATATTCACCATCGGCATCGCATTGCCAGATTTCGACGAGCGCATTTTTGATCGGCGTCTCACAATCATCACCAAAGACTTGGCCTTGTAAAATGACCCGGCTGCCACGATCAGTTTGTGTCGTTAAATCATATCGTATGGGAGCATCTTCTCTATAAAATGGTCCGAGGATATCATTGGTGGTTTCGCAGTCTCCTTCAAAAGCAGTCGGGTCATCAGCTGCTCGAACAACCTTTCCAAACGCAGAGAATCCGATTGCTAAGAATCCGGCTTTCTTTAAAAATGATTTACGATCCATTGATTTGGTTTTGTGCTCTACTACTTTAAACGACTGAAAGCTGCTTGATCGTATGGACAAGGGATGGGAGCAGCGTGAGGCGCAGCCGAACGGATTTTTCTCTTTGAATTTTTTAATAGAAAATACTCTATTCTTTCTATTAAAAATTCAAAGAGAAAAAGCTAGCCCCGCGTACTGCGGATCAGCCCGGTGCTGCGAGCATGGCGAGCAGCATGGCCCATTCTTTTACTCAATAATTGTCACCTTCATTTTGACATCTTCGACTGGGCGGTCGCCACGCTTGGTTTGTGTAGCAGCGATTTTGTCAATGACGTCAAGACCTTCAGTCACGCGACCAAAGACGGTATACTCGTGATCAAGGAATGGTATGCCGCCAAGCTCTTTGTATTTCGTGCGTTGCTCTTCTGTGTACTTTTTGCCGCTGCGTGCTTCGATTTGGTCAAGCATCGCATCATTGACAGCTCGGCCGTGCGCTATATAAAATTGCGAACCGCTTGAAGCTCGTGTCGGATTGACACCATCGCCTTGGCGTGCAGCTGCAAGCGCACCTTTGTAGTGCAGTAGATTTGGATCAAATTCAGCTGGAACTTTGTAGCCAGGTCCACCTGAGCCAAGCATCGCGTTTGGAGAGCAGCCGCGTGAGTCTGGATCGCCGCCTTGTATCATAAAGCCGTTGATGACGCGATGAAATAAAAGATCATTGTAGTAGCCTTCTTTGGCGAGCTTGATGAAATTGTCACGATGCTGTGGCGTCGCATCAAAAAGCTCAATCGTCATGTCGCCAAAATTCGTCGAAAGACGAATGAGGCAGTTTTCAGGAGATTCGATAGTAATGGTTTTTGTAGTTGTGAAAGATGATTTTTTGGAGTTGTTTTCAGAGCCTTTTGATTTAAATGCTGTCAATTTGACCTCGTATTCTCCAGCCTTAAAATAGCGATGCTCGGGATTGGCTTCAGATGATGTATTGCCATCACCAAAATCCCATTCGATACGATCAGCCTTCTCTACTTCGCAATCAAACTTTACTTTAGCAGGCGCTTCATGTATGGTTTTATCAAGCAAAATACTCGCCTTGGGCACAGAACATGCAGTACAAAGAAGTGTAAGTACGACAAATAAACCAGCAGAAAAATGAAATCGACTCTTAAACATAGCCTCAAATCTACATCTTGTCAGAATCATTGCTACTTTTCGGACATGTTAAAACACATATTTTTTGCGATTTGCATTGTGAGTATATTCTCGTGCAAGTCTAGTCCACAAGCGAGCCAAGCAGATCCGATATACTACAAAGTCGACACTGATGATGCTGCCGATGCAAGCATCGACTCTATGATCAAGCCGTACACCAAACAACTTGAAGCCGAAATGAACGTCGTACTCGCTACGCTCGAAGAGCAACTCGTCAAATCAAAGCCGCATAATCCGCTCGGCAATTTCATGGCAGATGCGATGTATTACCGAGCCATGTCGATACGTCGAGTCAAACCTGTCGATTTTGCCGTTATGAATCATGGCGGTATTCGTGTGCCTTCACTCGAAAAAGGCGACATCACCGTTGGGCACATCTATGAGTTGATGCCATTTGACAATCAAGTCGTAGAGCTCGTCCTCAACCGTGAGCAAATCCAAGCAGTATTTGACCACATGGCGAGCAAAGGCGGCTGGCCAGTGAGCAGCGGTACATCGTATTCAATCAAAGATGGCAAGGCGACAGACATTATCATCCGCAAAAAACCACTCGAAGATCGCGAATACGTCATGGTCATCTCCGACTACCTTGCCAATGGCGGTGATGGCATGGAGTTTTTAGAAGATATCAAAAACTCGCCCTCGCCTGGCATGCAGCTCTTACGAGATGTCATCATCGATCATGTCAAAAATATCGGAATGAGCGGCTCCATCAAAGCCGATCAAACACCTCGCGTCATAGAATCAAAATAATGGGCCATCCGCAGCCAAAGGCTGCGGTCGCTATGCTTCGTGGCTCGCTGTTCGCTCGGCCGCTACGCGTCTAGCCTGACGGCTACCACTTCGCAGCGCTTGTCCAAGCAGTACTCAACAAAATTTCATCATGACCACACGCAGAGATTTTTTAAAAAACACATCACTTGCAGCAGCGGGGCTCGCATTGAGTACAACACCACTCACAGCACTCGCCCCTGAGAAAATGACTCAGCTGACCATCCTACACACCAATGATGTACACAGTCGGATTGAGCCATTTCCACTTACAGCAGGCAAGCGAGCTGGTCTCGGTGGCGCAGCTCGCCGAGCAGCATTGATCGACAGTATTCGAGCAGAAGGCAATGAAGTTCTACTCCTTGATTGTGGTGATATTTTTCAAGGAACACCTTACTTCAATTTCTTTGGTGGTGAGCTCGAGTTTAAACTCATGACTGACATGGGTTACGATGCGGCGACTCTTGGCAATCATGATTTTGATGCAGGCATTACAGGATTGGTCGAGCAGCTTCCACACGCCAATTTTCCATTCATCAATTGCAATTACGACTTTAGTAAGACTACGATGGCAGGACGCACAATGCCCTACAAAGTCATCAAAAAAGGCAAACTCAAAATCGGTGTTCTTGGTGTAGGAGTAGAACTCGACGGACTTGTGCCTGAAATTCTCTACAAAGGCACTCAATATCTAGATCCGATAGAACAAGCCAACAAGGCAGCCCGCACGCTCAAAGAATCAGAAGGCTGCCATTATGTGATCTGCTTGTCTCATCTTGGATATTCTTACGATTCTGACAAGCCAAGTGACAAATCACTTGCTGCAGCGAGTCGTGATATTGACTTGATTCTTGGTGGACACACACATACATTTCTTGATGAGCCGACACAAATCAAGAATCGAGACGGACAAACAGTACTCGTGTCTCAAGCAGGTTGGGCAGGTATTGTACTTGGTCGTATTGACATTTTCTTTGATTCCTGTGGCTGCCAGAAAATCAAAAAGGGAACGTGCGAAAACTTAGTTGTAGGAAAAACTCAAAAAATTTGAGAAACAAGTCTTGAGTTATCAACATTTTTGTAGAACTTTGTTGACCCTCTGAAGTCGAGATTTCTTTTTGAGTTTTCACCTACTCGATTTGATTTTTCATTGATATATAAAGAATATTATATTAGCTTGATTGGGACTCTTTGACTTCGCTTTTGAATACCCCTTCGTGACTCAAGATTTACAAAAAGTATGGGCTGCTTGCATGATACACTTCAAAAAAAGTGTAGCTCAGGCAGATTATAACAAATGGTTTGTGCCTATACAGCCTCATGCACTTGAGAACCAAGAGCTGACCATTTCGATCCCTGATAAGAATTTCTACACATGGATCGAAGAGAACGCCCTTGATATTATGAGCAAAACGCTTCAAGATGTTGTTGGGCCTAATGCGAAGTTAAAGTATCGCTTGAGTCGGTCAATTAGTTCGCAGCCACAAGAGCATTCAGGAGCGGAGGAAATCACAGAGCCAATTAGCCCATTTGTTTACCCTGGATTAAAAAAGCCAGTTATTCCAAGTAATCTTAATCCGAAGTACACGTTTGACAATTTTATTGAAGGCGATTGCAATAAAATGGCTCGTGCTGCAGGTAAGAGCATTGCAGAAAGCCCTGGAACGACAGCGTTTAACCCGCTTTTCATCTATGGAGATACAGGTTTAGGCAAGACACATCTTGCTCACGCAATTGGAAATGGTATCAGACGCAATCATGGCGATAAGTACAACGTCTACTACGTCACTGCTGAAGATTTCATCAATCAATATGTAGAATCTCTCAAGAACAATGCACTTAACGATTTCTCACGTTTCTACAAACTTGTCGATATGCTCATCGTTGATGATATTCAATTTTTGAGCAATAAAAAGAAGATACAAGAGACCTTCTTTCACATTTTCAATCAATTGCATCGAGAAGGTAAGCAGCTTGTACTGACAAGCGATCGCTCGCCAATCGACTTAGCAGGAATCACTGAGCGCTTAATCTCAAGATTCAAGTGGGGACTTTCTGCTGATATTGGGACTCCGGAATACGAGACGCGCCTCGCGATTATGTCCGCCAAAATGGACGAGCATAAGATCGATATTTCAACTGATGTAGCAGAGTTTATTGCCTATAATGTCAAAAGTAATATCAGAGAACTCGAAGGAGTCCTCGTGTCTCTTGCTGCCCAGCAGTCACTTAATGACAAAGACATTGATCTAGATCTTGCTAAAGAAGTCATTAAGCGCTATGTCAATGTCGTGACAAAGGAAATTACTGTTGACTTCATCAAATTGCTTGTTGCAGATTACTTTGGTGTAGAAGTAGAAAAGCTGCACGGCAAGACTCGAAAGCGTCAAATTGTATTAGCTCGTCAGATTTCGATCTTTCTTGCTCGTCAGTTTACAAACAAGCCTTTGAAGACTATTGGATCTCATTTTGGCGGCCGAGACCATAGTACGATTATCTATTCTTTGAGAGCAGTACAAGACTTGATTGACACCAATCAAAGCGAGAAGCACGACATCGAAGAGCTTGAACGAAAAATAAAGTTGAGTCTCAACGAAAAATAATTCAAAACGGTTTGCAAATTCGCTTAGAGATGTATCTTTGCGCCCCACGGTGAGGTGGGTGAGTGGCTGAAACCACCGGTTTGCT
>JAHDHF010000106.1 GCA_020631455.1 Saprospiraceae bacterium | reverse complement strand
TGCTGTATCCGAGCCTGATGACCAATCATGATGCGTTTTATTTTTTGCGGCAGGCAAATCATTTTCTGGCGGGAGATATTTGGCGAGCTATAAGCGGACATTGGGATCCTTTGTACATGAGTTTGATTGCCGTCTGTAAAGGCTTTGGCTGCTCAGATTTACTTGCTTTGCGTTTACCCTTGATTCTAGGAGGCTTGCTTTGTGTTGTTGGGATTCAGCGCTTGAGTGAGCGCCTTGATATCCAGCATGGGTGGATGCTTGTGATCGCTAGTATTCCGATCGTTTGGCTGTTGATCTTGATTATGAATGCTGAAATTTTTCTTGCCGCTGGATTGATCTGGCTGCTAGAAGCTGCGCTACGAGAACGAGATCTCAAGCGTGATCTGCTGCTCGGCATACTTGGCGCTGCCTTGTACTACGCCAAAGGTTACGGGCTGCCAGTCGCCGTAGTGAGTGTTGTTGCCTTTGCTGGTGTCGATGTATTGATGAAGGAGACCTCCTTAAAGTCGGGCTTTCGATCTCTGATGATCTCCTTGCTTGTGCTGTTGATGTGCATCGCGCCGCTTGTCTTGGCTCGGAGCATCAAATTCGGCGAACTGACGATCACACGATCGGGCAGCTACAATGCTGTGTACACATCGTACGAGATGAAGCATTCGGGATTTGATACCTTGATCGATCCCAATACAGCTCACACAGATTTTTATGTTTACCAAGAGCCACTTGATTTCCTAGGTGTTCCAGATCAAGAGCCGCGTACAGCTTACCAAAAACTTGCTTTGAATTATGAGCGATTAACTTGGAATGGGCATTTGCGTGATGCAGTATTTGTGAGCTTGCTCTCATTTTTTCTTGGTCTTTTTCTCTTGTCAAAACGACAGAAAATCATTCTTCTAAAAACTGCTGCTGTGTCAGCGGTCTTCTGTGGTGGCTATTTGATCTTGCTGCCATATCCCAGATATTTTTTGCCTGTGTTTGTGCTGTTGATCGTACTCCAAGCATTTGTAGCACTCGCACTTTGGCAACACGGAAAACGACTGAGCAAGCTGCTTGCTCTGCTTGTCGGATTGGCAATGCTCAGTACACTGCGGCATCCAGTTAAAGATATTAGGACAATAACCAGTGTACACAGCAAGCAAGAATTGAGGTTCGCCGCTGCCCGAGCTTCTTGTGAGTACATACAAAGCAAAACTCTCGCAGCAATTGCTCCGAATACAGATGCAAATGACATCTATCTCGCAGCAGCATATACATGCGACGCAGATCTGCATGGCGTACTTGAGCCAAGTCTCGCGCTTCGCTACGCAAAAGAAAATCGACTCGATGTCGATTGCTTGCTCGTCGTTGAAGATACCATAAAAGACAAACAAACATTGCAAGAATTAGTCAATCGCTACAAGCTGCTGTTTCGATATGAAGAAGCTGGTTTTTCCGTCTATTCGCTCGCCAGAGAGTGAGTCGCTGCATAAGCTACCTTTGAGCCTAGTATGTCTCGCTTGTCTACTTTATGGTCGCGCATGAGTAAGAGTCGCTTTTTGCGCAATGTGTCATTCCTTGTGATGGCGACTGTGGCAAGTCGACTGATCGGCATTGTGACACTGCCCTACAAGGCGCGACTGTACGTCGATATCGACTATGCGCATTTGGCAATATTCCTTGTCGCGGCGACATTGATTACATTACTGAGCACTGCGCGGTTTGAGCTGATAATCCCGACGATCAAGCAAGAGCGCGATGCAATGCAGATGACGTACATGATTATGTTGTTGTCGCTTGTCGTTTGCGCCATTTTTTCGATTGTTTTTTATGGGATCGGTTCAGTTGGCTTTGGATATGAATTGCTGACAACAGAGCTGCTCGGAGTGCCATTTATCATAGCTCTGTTTGCATTTTGTGTGCTAAGAGCTTGGACGTACACGATCACATATTTTTTCAATCATCAAGAGCGATTTCGCATCATCGCAAGAAGTCGACTAGCAGATGCGCTCGTTGCTACAGCACTTGGAATTGGTTTTGGGTTACTTGGGACTTCTGAGGGGCTGATACTTGCCTTGCTGCTTGCAGCTGCGATTCAATTTTTGTTTCTCGTTTTGCCATGGCTGCTTCATCCAGCGCATCAGTTTCCGCACGTCGGCAGCATGATCGAGCTTGCAAAAACGCATATCAAGCAGCCGCTTTACAACTTGCCTCAAGCATTTTTTGGTCAAGTTCAGCAAAACATTTTTGTCGGTGTGATCGAGAGCATTTACGGACAGAGCGTACTTGGTTTTCATGCCTTCACCTACAATCTCGTGCGCATGCCTTCGTCTTTTGTTGGCGGCGCACTCGCAGAGGTTTCGCTCAAGCGAGCAGCCAAACTCCTCGAGACCGATCCAGCCGCTCTTGTCCACTACGCCAAATCATTTATCAAATTCGTTTTGGTCTTGCTCATCATTCCAGTTGGCATTTTGATGTTTTTTGGAGAGCCGATTTTTGCCTTTGTCTTCGGTGAGCAATGGGCAGAAGCAGGTCGTTATGCGCAGATCTACGCGCCAATGATCATCTTACTCATGATGAGTACGCCGCTACGAGTGCTGCCAGTTGTCACCGGTCATCAGCGAGGGCTGATGTGGCGCAACATGCTGATGCAAGTCATCACTTATGGCACGTTTGCGGTTTTAGCCCTGAGTTCACTAGGTTTTGAGCTCGCCTTGACCACCAAAGTCATCCTCGAGAGCATCGGCATTGTGCTCATCATTTGGTGGATTATCAAGGTCTGTAGAGAAATCGCGCGCGCAAGTACATCAAGATTAGAATAAATCTATGGGCCATCCGCAGCCATCGGCTGCGGTCGCTATGCTACGTGGCTCGCTATTCGCTCGGCCGCTCGTTTCACATCGCGTCTAGCCTATCGGCTACCACTTCGCAGCGCTTGTCCAAAAAAGCCTTCAACAAAATCAAACTAAATCACAAGCCGAGTGTTTTGATAGAGTTATTTTCGCGGCTGTGTCAAAGCAAAAACAAGTCATACAAGCATGTTTATTGAGCACTTCGATCGTGCTTTTGCTTTGTGTATGCGTTCTCCAAAGCGCTACTTGTCTATATTCCTTTTATGGTAATAGCCATGATCAGATCGAACACACACTTTCTGATAATCAAGAGTCAGAAACAGAAGACAAAAAAGAAGAACAAAAGCTCTTTGAGTACGAACGTATTCCGCAAAGTGTAGAAGTATTACTTGTCAGCAGTCATCGTTACGAAGACTTAATGAGCTCTCGCTCTGAGCAAAGAGAGCTCACGCCGCCGCCAGAGTGTTGATTGCCGTATCCTTTTATTGAAGGATATCTAGAGAGCTAGAATCTACAAGCTCAAACAATACAATCACACTCAACCTCTTGACTTTTACTTCTAATTTATTATGAATCGATTTGGATTTGATTTCAAACATTTGAAAGGCGATTTATTCGGCGGTTTGACCGCTGGTGTTGTTGCCCTTCCACTTGCACTTGCATTTGGTGTAGGTTCTGGTTTAGGGCCTGACGCCGGATTATATGGTGCCATTTTTATTGCCTTTTTTGCTGCCCTTTTTGGTGGTACAAATACACAGATTTCTGGGCCTACTGCTCCGATGACCGCATTCAGTTTAGTATTCATCGGTACGATCATCGCCAATAATGATGGCGACATGAGCGTAGCTCTACCGATCATTCTTGGGATTTTCATCCTAGCAGGTTTTATGCAGATCGGGATGGGAATTCTGGGCCTCGGAAAATACATCAAGTACATTCCGTATCCCGTGGTTTCTGGATTTATGACAGCCATTGGTGTCATCATCCTCGTCAGTCAAATCCTCCCAGCAGTTGGTTATAATGCTGCAAATGACGAAGCCTATGTCAACTCATTTAGAGAGCAAGCTAAAGAGGCTGTCATGCAAGATTATATCAAGCAAGAGAAAAAAGATGATATTCTCAGACTTGAGCACTTACAGACAACAGTCGAGAAAAGCTTAGTGATGGACGAGGCTGCCATCACAGAAAAAGCCAAATCAATTGCAAAAAGTAATTCGAAAGGAGTAATCGGTTCTATCAAAGCGATTCCGAGAGCACTCCGAAATATTAACCGGCTTGAACTTGCTTTGACACTCGCTACGATATTGATTATATATGGCTTTAAGCGGATCACCACCGTCATACCGAGCGCTCTGGTAGCTCTGGTCGTCGTATCCGGGGTCGCTTTTGCTGCGGGGCTGAGTTACATTC
Organism: Saprospiraceae bacterium; assembly: GCA_020631455.1. Classification (GTDB taxonomy): domain Bacteria; phylum Bacteroidota; class Bacteroidia; order Chitinophagales; family Saprospiraceae; genus JAHDHF01. Next base: position 4,693 of record JAHDHF010000106.1, on the reverse strand, counting down.
CGATTCCTTCTATTCCAAGTGGGTTTCCGAAGCCAAATCTGGAAGTCATAACCCAGTTTGATATTGCCGCGCTCACACCGTACATCTTTACGGCTTTGCTGCTTGCTTTACTTGGAGCGATTGATTCACTTTTGACATCGATCGTAGCAGACAATATGACCAAGACGAAGCACAAGTCAAACCAAGAGCTCATCGGTCAAGGTATTGGTAACAGTATCGCTGGTCTCTTTGGTGGTATTCCTGGTGCTGGTGCGACGATCCGTACAGTAGTCAATATCCAATCAGGCGGTAAAACGAAGCTTTCGGGTATGGTAGCAGGTCTTTTGCTACTCGGTATTCTATTGGTACTTGGGCCGGTTGCTTCTAAAATTCCTGCTGCTGTACTTGCTGGTATTTTGATTACAGTTGGTATCGGAGTTATGGATTACAAAGGCTTGAAAGCGATACCGTACATGCCGCGTCCAGAAGTCGCAATCATGCTGATCGTACTTGTTCTTTCTTGTGTTTGGAATCTCGTCTACGCAGTAGGCGTCGGTCTCGTCATCGCAGCATTGATGTTTATGAAGAAGATCGGCGACATGACCGCTCAAGAATCTGATGTCAAACCACTGAAAGAAGAAGCCTGGGAAGATGAAATCGGATTCCCAGAAAATCTAAAGGAAGAAGTCTTCATCAAGCATATCAAAGGACCATTATTCTTTGGATATACAAGTGAATTCCAGCAGCTGGCGAATCAAATACCAAGCACAGCTTCTGCTGTCGTGATCAGAATGGAGCGTGTCACTTACATGGATCAATCTGGTCTCTATGCGATGGAAGACATACTCATGGAGCTCGCTAAAAACGACATCCGTATTTTATTGGTCAACTTGCCAGAGCAGCCGCGATATTTGATGGAGCGCATTGACATGATTCCTGATCTCGTACCAGAAGATCAAATCTTTGATTCATTTGATGGTTGCCTCACTTGGGTAAAAGCAAATGTCGAAGATATTTTCCCTGCTGCTCAAGCTGATCCTGTGGCATAGGGATAGTAAGCAGCGCCCGCAGGGCGGATCACAATAAAAAAGCTCTAGGAAGATTTTCCTAGAGCTTTTTTATTGTGAGCTAGGCTACCGTACTGCTGGATAGCCCGCCGCTGCGCAGCAGCGGATGCCCCAACTATAACCAGTTTTGCTCCTTGTACCAATCAAGCGTTTTCTTGAGACCTTCTTGGATAGGCGTGTATTGGTTAAAACCAAAATCACGTTTTGCTTTTGCAGGAGAGCAAGTCCAAGCTCGCTGAGTGATTTGGCCAGCTTTTTCGAGATTGAGTTGAGGGAGTCCGCCCGTCAAAAATGCGATTCCTTCATTGATGCTGCCGACGAGGTAAAGCAGTGCGTGCGGCACGCGAAGTGTAATCGTGCGCTTATCGAGTGTTTTTGCGCTGAGCTTGCCGAGTTGCTTCCAATTGTAGATCGTTGGATCGGCGAGATAGTACGTTTGATCTTGTCCTTTGGGCGAGATGGCAGCGGCTAACATTCCATGACAAAGATCACGTACGTAGAGAAGGCTCACTTCTTTGCGCCCAAAGCCAAGTAGCGGCAAAATGCCTTTGTTCACTGTTTTGAAGTAGGTAAATACTTCTGTGTCACGCTCTCCGTAGACCGCCGGAGGGCGAATTATTGTGACAGGGACTTTGCCATGATAGGTTTTGATGACTTCTTCGAGACGAAGCTTACTGCGACCGTAGGACTCCACGGGAGCAGATGGAGTTGATTCATCTACTGGCGATCCAAGCGGCGATGGACTGCCTGCCGCTAGACTGCTTGTCACGACGACGCGCGGCTGATTCTCGCAAGCTTGTGCTGCATCAAGTACTCGCTTGGTGAGTCCGACATTGCCCGCGATGAAGGCAGCTTCGTCTTTGGCTTTAATGACTCCCGCAATATGAAAGACTACTTGAGCACCTTCAAATGCGTCAATTAATTGCTCGACATCTCCGAGCCCAATTCTCAGTAACTCCAGATCAAGACCATCAATCCAGCGTGTTTGACTACTTGCTCTCACGATCGCGCGTACATGCCAGCCTTGCTCTAGGAGAACCTCACACATATGACTCCCGACAAAACCGTTTGCACCTGTGACGACAGCGATTTTTTGTTGCTCTTGTGACATGCCGCAAAATACATCTAAAACAAAGCTGTCTATATTTGCACCGAGCTCAAAAAGCTATTCCAGTCATGAGGTGCGACTTCAGCACCTGCAGATTTCCTACTATCTCAAGTTGAATCAATATTATGGCACAAGACAGCCCACAAGGCGATGTCTTTAATAAGGCATTTGCATACACGCGAGCAGACGACGTCAAAGCTCAAGGCATCTACCCATACTTTACACCGATACAAGAAAGCGAAGGTCCAGTCGTCAAAATGAATGGCCGCGATGTGGTCATGGCGGGATCAAACAATTATCTCGGCCTCACGACACACCCAAAAGTCAAAGAAGCAGCTATTCGCGAGTTAGACATTTACGGCACATCATGTAGCGGATCTCGATACCTCACAGGTACGATCGATCGCCACATTGAGCTCGAAGAACGACTCGCCAAATTTATGGGCAAAGAAGCAGCACTACTGTTTAGTACTGGCTATCAGACAGGTCAAGGCGTCATCGTGCCGCTCGTCGGTCGCAGCGAATACATCTTCAGCGACAAAGACAATCACGCGAGCATCGTACAAGGCACGCTTATCTCTACGGGCATGGGCGTTAAGATCAAACGCTATAAGCACAATAATATGGCGGATCTTGAGCGTCTGCTCAAAACTGTACCACTCGAAGCAGGAAAAATCATCGTCACTGATGGTGTGTTTAGCACATTCGGTGATATACCACCACTTGATGAGATCAATCGACTCGCCAAGGAGTACAATGCTCGAATCCTTGTCGATGACGCACACGCATTTGGCGTCATCGGCGAAGGCGGCAAAGGCTCGGCATCGCATTTTGGTCTCGATGACGAGATCGATATGACGATGTGCACGTTTAGCAAGACGCTTGCTTCGCTCGGTGGATTTGTAGTCGGGCCAGAACGCGTGATCAATTATCTCAAGCATCATTCGCCTGCATTGATTTTTAGTGCTTCGCCGACGCCATCATCAGTCGCGGCAGCACTCGCTGCGCTCGACGTACTCGAGGCGGAGCCAGAGCGCGTGACTCGCCTAGCTGCCAATGCCCAGCGCATCCGTGATGGCTTGACGGCGCTTGGATTTACAGTCTTGCCTGGAGAGACGGCGATCGTACCAGTTTTGATCGGTGATGACCAAAAAGCATTTCAACTCTGGAAAATTCTGTTTGATGCAGGCGTTTTTGTCAATGTGTTTATCTCGCCTGCGACGCCTCCAGGCAAAGCCATGATGCGCAATAGCTTTATGGCGACACATAGCAATGAGCAGCTCGACTATGTGATCGAGATATACGCCAAAGCTGGTCGTCAGCTTGGCTTGATCGACTAAGTTTTTATGTTTTTATTGGCCATCCTTTTTATTTTTCTAGTGAAAATTCACTAGAAAAATAAAAAGGTCGCTATGCTACGTGGCTCGCTGTTCGCTCGGCCGCCTTTGGCGTCCGCTCCCTTTGGTCGCGCCACTTCGCAGCGCTTGTCCGTCGTTATTGCATAATTAATTAATGACACCAAAAATTGATTTACTTTAGGAGTATGGAAATTTTAAAAGCAGCAACTATTTGGGCAAGGGCAGAAATGACGTCTTCGTATTTCTTCATGTTTTTTGGCTTTGTCTACATGGCCCTAGCTATTGCCCTTTGGCAGTGGAGTGGTACAGCGCTCAGCAAGTCTTTATTCATTCCGCTTTTAATTGTAGGTGGAATTTTGGTCGCCGTAGGCATTGGTTTTTACACAAGTAATAAATCCAAGCTGGCAAATTTTGAAACCGAGTATAATACTAGTCCATCTAAATTTCTGCAATCAGAAAAAGAACGAACAGAGCAAACAATGAAAACGTATCGAAATGTTGCTCTAAAAGTATTTTCAGCGATTATAATCATTGCTGTTTTAGCTGCTGTTTTTATTTCTCATCCTACGGTTCGAGCAATTTGTATTTCTATCGTAGCCTTTTTTACTGTACTTGTCTTGCTTGATAGTTTTGCATTAAAACGAATGGAAACGTATAACAAAGAATTGCAAGCAGCTGAAAGATTACTAGAAAAATAAAAAACTATTTTTCTAGTGAAAGCATTCATCGAAGAGTGCTTTTTACTTAGGGTTAGAAGGCAGTGCCCGAAGGGCGGATCACATAAAAAATCTCTAGGAAATTCCTAGAGATTTTTTATTCGAGCTAGGTTACCGTACTGCCGCATCCCGAATTCTCAGGAGGATAGCCCGCCGCAGCTTTGCTGCGGATGCTCCAAATAATTATTAAAATTAAATCATCGACGTCACGCCAAAAAAATGACACGCGCTGCCTGACAAAACAAATAAATGCCAGATGCCGTGATTGTATTTCATGCGTTTGGCAAGATAAAAAGCAGTGCCGCCGATATAAAAAACACCACCCGCTATTAAAAATGCAAGTGATAATTGTGGCAGATATTCAATCATACCTGTGATATCTACTAGAGCTAAGCAGCCCATCGCGATATAGACGATGACCGTTGCGACTTTATATTTTCCAGTAAAATAGAGTTTGAAAATGCT
>JAHDHF010000006.1 GCA_020631455.1 Saprospiraceae bacterium | reverse complement strand
TTATTGCAGTGATTCTTTGATTAGTCTTCTGAAATGTATTTGCCTACATCCATACCGAATGTCAAGCCTTTTTCAGTAAGCAGTTCTTCGATCTCGACGAGTGACTTGCGACCGAAGTTGCGGAATTTCAAGAGCTCGTGTGTATCGTATTTGACGAGATCCGCGAGTTGATTGATTTTGGCAGCTTTGAGGCAGTTGTATGCACGCACTGAGAGATCGAGATCTTCGAGTGAAGTCTTGAGAAGTTTGCGCATGTGCAATGTCTGCTCATCGACGATTGCATCTTGGCGATTGATACCTGTATCAAATGAGATATTCTCATCAGAGATCAACATCAAGTGCTGGATCAAGATGCGAGCAGCTTCTTTGACTGCTTCTTCTGGATGGATTGTTCCGTCAGTTTTGATATCAATCGTGAGCATCTCGTAATCAGTTTGCTGACCGACACGCGTATTGGCTACGCGGTATGCTACATTTTTGATCGGTGTGTAGATCGCATCAATCGGAATGTATCCTTTTGGTGTGTCAGCTGGTACTGACTCAGATGCAGGCACATAACCACGACCTCGCGAAATTGTTAATTCAATTTCGAGTGTGACAGAATCATCCATACGGCAAATCACGAGATCTGGATTCATGACACTAAAGACGTTTGTAGAGCTTTCGATTTCGGCAGCTGTAAATTCCGTCTTGTTTTGGATCGTGAGATAAATCTTGTGCTCAAGATTTTCGTCACCTGCGAGTTCCATCTTCAAGCGAACTTGCTTGAGGTTGAGGATAATGTCTACGACATCTTCCATGACGCCTTCTATAGAGCTAAACTCGTGAAGAACACCAGCAATACGAATTGCAGATACTGCGTAGCCTTCGAGTGATGAAAGCAAGACACGACGTAGTGAATTACCAATCGTCTGACCGAAGCCAGGCTCTAATGGTTTAAACTCAAAAGTCCCTTCAAAATCATTTGCTTTTTGGAGGGCAATTTTATCTGGCTTTAAGAAATTGAGTAAGCTCATAAGTCAATGCGTAGGGGACGTAAGAAGTAAATGTCTGTAATTACGAGACGACTTTTATGGAACTGAGTACGTATTGTCTCGCGAACCAAAAAAGTCGTCCATGGGGTTTAACCCAAAGAATTATTTTGAATAGAGTTCGACAATCAACTGTTCGTTAATGTTTTCAGGGATTGCAGTACGAAGCGGATACTCGAGGAATTTGCCTTCCATGATATCACGGTTAAATTCTAACCATGCGAAGTTGCGAACTGCACCTTTTGTATCAACAGCGTGGCGAACAACTTCCATTCCTTGAGACTTACCACGGACAGAGATTTTGTCTCCTGGTTTGATCTGAGCAGAAGGGATATTGTTAATGCGACCATTCAGCAAGATGTGTTTGTGCGATACAAGTTGACGAGCTGCACGACGTGTAGGCGCAAAGCCTAGTCTGTAGACAACATTGTCAAGGCGTGCTTCAAGCAACTGGAGTAGATTTTCACCTGTTACACCTGTGCGACGGTTTGCTTCTTCGAAAAGGTTGCGGAACTGGCGCTCAAGAACTCCATACGTATACTTTGCCTTTTGCTTTTCCATTAATTGGAGAGCATAGTCAGATTTATTACGACGGCGACGTGAGTTACCGTGGTGACCTGGAGGATACTTTTTGCGCTCAAAGCTGCGATCTGGGCCATAAATAGCCTCACCTAGTGCACGTGCTTTTTTAGTTTTTGGTCCTGTATATCGAGCCATAATGAAATTTCAATGTCTGTTAAAAACAGAAAGATTTTATAATTGGGATTAAACGCGACGCTTTTTCGGTGGGCGACAACCGTTGTGAGGAATCGGTGTAACATCAGTGATTTTTGTTACGACGATGCCAGTGTTATGGACTGCGCGTATTGCAGATTCGCGTCCTGCACCAGGTCCTTTTACAAAGACCTCAGCTGATTTGACACCTGCTTCTTTAGCAACTGTAGCTGCATCAGTCGCTGCTACTTGTGCAGCATATGGTGTATTCTTTTTTGAACCTCTAAAACCAGATTTCCCAGCAGTAGACCAAGAGATGACTTGACCTTGCTGGTTTGTGATAGAGATAATAATATTGTTGAACGATGCTTTGATAAAGACGATGCCATTTGGATCGACTTTGACGTTCAGCTTTTTGACTTTTCTAGACTTTGCCATGATTATACTTTCAAACTATCGTCAACGATTATTTAGTTGCTTTCTTTTTATTCGCAACAGTCTTACGCTTTCCTTTGCGAGTACGTGCGTTGGTTTGCGTGCGCTGCCCACGTAAAGGAAGACCTTTTCTGTGTCGGAGGCCACGATAGCAACCGATATCCATCAAACGCTTAATGTTTAACTGAACCTCAGAGCGCAAAGCACCTTCTACCACATACTCTTCTGTAATAACGCGACTTAGATCAGTGACGTTATCGTCAGACCAGTCTTTGACTTTGACGTTGTGGTCGATGTCGAGTTTTGTTAAAATTTCGGAAGCTCGGCTTGGGCCAATACCGAAAATGTACGTCAAACCAATGACGCCTCTTTTGTTTTTTGGGAGATCTACACCTACTATTCGTGCCATATTAAACTATCCTTTACAACGCGGATTAACCTTGTCGCTGCTTGAACTTTGGGTTCTTCTTGTTAATTACATAAAGTTTGCCTTTTCGGCGAACTATTTTGCAGTCTGCAGACCGCTTCTTGATAGATGCTCTTACCTTCATCAGAATTAAGGTTTACTTGTATCTGTATACGATTCGACCTCGATTGAGATCATACGGTGACATTTCAACTGCTACTTTATCACTTGGGAGAATTCGGATATAGTGCATTCTCATTTTCCCTGAGATTGTAGCGACGATCTCATGACCGTTTTCTAATTGGACTCTGAACATCGCATTAGAAAGGGCTTCAACGATTGTTCCATCCAGTTTTATGAGTTCTTCTTTCGACATTTCTGAATTTCGGAGTGCGAATATCTAACTTTTTAGTGGGATTTGCACAATTGCATCATTCTTTTTCAATGATTCTTCTATGAAGCTATGATCAGAGAGAATATCTGGTCCATTTTTACGGACTGCAACGGTATGTTCGTAATGTGCAGACGGTTTTCCGTCTTGTGTAATGATTGTCCAATTGTCTGGACTTTGCTTGACTTTTCGCGTTCCGAGGTTAATCATTGGCTCAATCGCAATCACAAGTCCATTTTTCAGAAGTACACCTCTACCCCTTTTTCCATAGTTTGGTACTTCGGGTGCTTCGTGCAGGTTCTTACCGATACCATGTCCAACGAGCTCTCTTACTATACCGTATTTTTTTTCTTTTTCAGCATATTGCTGAATGGTGTACCCAATATCTTCAAGTCTGTTTCCGGGTTTGGCCATTGCAATGCCTTTGTACAAGGATTGGTTGGTTGTACTTAGTAGATCAAAGACATCAGGCTCTATATCTCCTAGTGGAAATGTATAAGCTGAATCGCCATAAAATTCATCAAGGATTGCCCCACAATCGATACTGACAATATCGCCATTTTCGAATGGAATATCTGTTGGAATTCCATGAACTACACCGTCATTAATTGAAATACAAAGAGTAGCAGGAAAATCATTATAGCCTTTGAAGCCTGGAACCGCTGAATGATCACGAATAAACTGTTCTGCCTCTTGATCTAAGTGTTTTCCTGTAACACCAGGAGCAATAAGTGAAGCAACATGTCCTAGTGTCTTAGAAACTAGGAGACAACTTGTTCTGATTTTTTCAATTTCTTCGTCTGTCTTATAAAAGATCATGTTGCTTTCAGTTTTAGTTGAACTGTATTGACCTTATTGGACAAGCGCTGCGAAGTGGTGAGGCGAAGCCGAAGACGCGTAGCGGCCGAGCGAATAGCGAGCCACGAAGCATAGCGACCGTGACGAGTGAATACGAGGAACGGATGGCCCACAATATGTATTGGATCTTGAAGATCACAACACTTTAGACGCTCGCTCCAATACTGTTGATACCACCTTTCTCTTTCAGTCTGCCAGATCGAACTAATCCGTCATAGCGTCTTCTAACAAGATGACTTTCAATTTGCTGAAGTGTGTCAAGAACAACTCCAACCATAATCAAAAGTGAAGTGCCACCAAAAAACATAGCAAAAGCTATATTAACTCCAAACGCTGCTGCAAATGCAGGGAGAATTGAAATTAGACCAAGGAAAATTGAGCCTGGGAGTGTGATTCGTGTAACTACAGTATCGATAAAATCTTCTGTACTTTTTCCAGGCTTTATTCCTGGTACAAAAGCGTTTTGTCGTTTTAGATATTCTGCATGCTGTTTTGGATTAACCAAAAGTGCAGTGTAGACGTATGTGAAGACTACAACTAAGAAGAAATATATAATATTGTAGGGTGTTGATGTGAAATCCGACAACATACCTAACCATGAATCGGGTGACGGCGTTGCATTACCTGAAAAGAGTGGAGCTATCACTGGTGGCACAAACATGATGGCTTGTGCAAAAATGATAGGCATTACTCCTGCAGCGTTTACTTTAATCGGAATGTAATCACGCTTTCCTGAACTTGGTACGTTAGTCGAAGCTCTTCCAACCATCCGCTTGGCAAAGCGAATCGGAATTTTACGCACACCTTGAACAAGAAGAACTGTAACCATTACAATTGCTATCAAAGCAGCGATCTCAATCACGAACTTTGGAATGGCTCCAGTAGTAATCGAAGTATTGAATTCGTTCCATAATGCCATTGGAAGAGTTGCAATGATACCGACCATGATCAAAAGTGAAACACCGTTACCGATACCTTTATCAGTAATTTTTTCACCTAACCACATTGAGAATATTGTACCAGCTGTAAGGATAATGACGTTGCTTAACCAAAATACTGGCTGCGGTATTTCTGTTGAAATTGCGTCTGGAAAAGACTGACTGATGTAAGTCAAGTAGCCCCCAGCTTGAACTAAAGTAATGAGGACAGTACCCCATCGAGTGATTTGATTTAGCTTATTTCGACCACTTTCACCTTCTCGCTGTTGAAGTCTTTGAAAGTACGGAACAGCGAAACCTAGTAACTGAACAATGATAGATGCCGTGATGTAAGGCATAATACCAAGAGCAAAAACGGAGGCTTGATTAAATGCTCCACCTGTGAACACATTTATCAAATCCAGAATACCTCCAGAAGCGTCAGGAGTTGCTTCTTTAAGAACTTTAGGTAAAATTCCAGGTAAAGCAACGAATGAACCGAAACGATAGACGAGCAAAAGTCCGAGGGTGAATAAGATTCTGCCTCGGAGATCTTCAATGCTCCAAATATTCTTGAGTGTCGTAATGAATTTGTTCATCTACCGAGTTCTTTATTCAGCGTTCAGTAAAGAAATAGAACCACCTGCTTTTTCGACAAGTTCCTTTGCTTTAGCAGAGCATTTATGAGCAGAGATCGATACGCCTTGGGTAAGCTCTCCGTATGCTAAGACTTTGACCAAGTCATTCTTTTTGATATAACCGAGTTTGTACAAGGCATCAATATCAATTGAAGTCAAGTTGTGCTTGTCTGCAATTTCTTGGATTTTCCCAATATTCAAAGCAACATACTCAAGTCGATTGATATTCTTGAATCCTCTTTTCGGAATACGTCTTTGGAGTGGCATTTGTCCACCTTCAAAACCTTTCTTACGAGAATATCCAGAACGCGACTTTTGCCCTTTATGACCACGGGCAGAAGTACCACCTTTTCCTGATCCTTGTCCTCGACCGATACGAGTTTTGCTTTTAACTGCACCTTTGGCAGGTCTTAGAGTATGAAGTTTCATCTTTATTTATTCTTAAGCTTATTACGAGTATTAAGCATTCGTCACTTCGACGAGGTGTTTGACCTTATTGATCATACCTCTTAATTCGGGAGTGTCTTTGTGTTCAACAACTTGATTTACTTTACGTAATCCAAGAGCTTCTACAGTTAACTTTTGGCGTTTAGGTCTTCCTATAACGCTTCTGACCTGTTTGATTTTTATAGTTGCCATAGTTATAGAATTATAAATTATCCGTTAAAGACTTTTTCAACAGAAATTCCTCTTTCGCGAGCGACTTGGAATGGGTCTCTTAACTGAGAAAGCGCATCAATTGTTGCTTTTACAACATTGTGTGGATTTGAAGAACCCATTGATTTTGAAAGGCAGTTTTGAATACCTGCAATTTCCAGTACCGCTCTCATCGCTCCTCCCGCAATGACTCCTGTACCATCAGATGCTGGTTTAATGAGAACTTTTCCAGCTCCGTATTTACCTTTTACAGTATGTGGTATAGTTCCATTATGCAAAGGCACCTTTATCATGCTCTTTTTCGCGTCACCCACAGCTTTATTAATTGCTTCAGATACATCACGCGCTTTTCCAAGCCCATGCCCTACAGAGCCGTTACCATCACCTACTACAACAACTGCGGAAAAACTAAATGTACGTCCACCTTTTGTCACCTTAGCAACTCTGTTGAGCTTCACAAGTTTCTCAACCAACTCGTTTTCGACTGGCTTTAACTTGTTTCGTGATTCTCTTTTTGTATTCTTTGCCATTTCTTTAAATTATTAAAAGTCTAAGCCTCCATCGCGAGCACCATCAGCAAGTGACTTTACTCTTCCATGATATAAAAAACCACCACGATCAAGTACTGCCTTATCAACGCCAGAATCTTTCGCTTTTTGAGCGAGCAGCTTCCCTACTTCAAATGATACCTCTTGCTTTGAGCCAGAAGCAGATACATGACTACTATTAACAGATACTAATGTATGACCTAAGTTATCATCAATTAATTGAGCATATATACTCTTGTTACTTCTAAAAATCGATAGACGAGGTCTTAATGCAGTCCCTGAGACTTTTGCTCGAATTCGCTTTCGAATTTTTAAACGTCGCTCCTTTTTGGTCTTAACAGACATAATAGTATAGCTTAAGAAAAATATTGAGATGTGATTATTTAGCAGCAGTTTTACCAGCTTTGCGTCTAATATTTTCGCCTTTGTATCGTACGCCTTTACCTTTGTATGGTTCTGGCTTTCTAAAAGATCGAATTTTTGCAGCTATAGCACCAAGAAGTTGGTTATCAACTGATTCTAAAATAATACTTGGATTAGAACCTCTTTCCATTTTAGTCTCCACCTTAATTTCATCAGGTACGTAAAACATGATTGGGTGGGAATAACCGAGAGACAATTCGAGGAGTTGCCCAGAATTTGATGCTCGATAACCGACGCCAACAAGCTCCAACTCCTTTTTGAAACCTGTTGATGTACCAGTTACCATGTTAGCGAGTAAAGATCGATATAATCCGTGTAGAGACTTGACTCTCTTCTGTTCAGAAGAACGTTTTAAAGATAAAACACCATCCTCAACACCAAGCTGGATAGAAGCATCCACAGCTTGTTTTAATTCACCTTTTGGCCCTTTGACGGTAACTAGGTTTGTATCCGAAATAGATACAGTTACGCCTGAAGGGATATCGATTGGAGCATTTCCTATACGTGACATAGTAAAAAGTATAACTCAAAAAAATTAGTAAACCTCACATAAGATCTCTCCACCAACATTTTGGGAACGAGCTTCTTTAGCCGTCATTACACCTTTAGAAGTGGAAACTATAGCTATACCCAAACCATCGATTACTCGCGGTAAACTATCGACATTACTGAACTGACGAAGGCCTGGTTTACTAACTCTCTTAATCTTAGTTATTGTAGGTTTATTAGTTGATTTATTGTATTTAAGCGCAATTTTGATTACGTCTTGAGGTTTAACTTCTTCGAACGTATAACGATGAATAAAGCCTTGCTCAAATAAAATCTCAGTAATGCGCTTTTTCAAGTTCGAACTAGGTATTTCAACAATTTTGTGACGTGCTATTTGTGCATTACGAATGCGTGTCAAAAAATCAGCAATTGGATCAGAGTACATAGCTTAATAAGTTTATAAAATTTACCAACTTGATTTTGTAATTCCAGGAATCTTACCTTGAAGTGCCATTTCTCTAAAGACAACACGACAAATTCCAAACTGGCGCATATAACCCTTAGGTCTACCAGTAATCTTGCACCGATTATGCAGACGTACGGGAGACGCATTTTTAGGAAGCATGGCACTCAACTCATCGTAACGACCTTCCTTCTTTAATTGCTTTCGCAACTCAGCGTATTTGGCAACTAATTTTTGCCGTTTCTCTTCCCTAGCGATTATGGATTTTCGAGCCATTAGTTAGATGTTATTAATAATTACTTCGTTGATTTGAATGGTAAGCCTAAACCTTTTAAGAGAGATTTAGCCTCTACATCAGTATTTGCAGATGTAACAAAAGTTATATCCATGCCCTGAATACGAGCTATTTTGTCAAGATTTATTTCCGGGAATATAATATGCTCAGTGATACCCATAGTATAATTCCCTCTGCCATCAAAGCTTTTATCATTGATGCCTCTAAAATCTCGAACACGTGGAAGGGACACATTGATGAGTCTATCTAAAAACTCATACATTTGATTCCCACGAAGAGTTACTCGAGCACCAATTGGCATTCCTTCTCTCAACTTAAAGTTCGAGACAGATTTTCGTGCATAAGTTGCAACTGCCTTTTGACCAGCTATCATTGTCATATCAGTTACTGCATGCTCAATGAGTTTCTTGTCACCTGTGGCGTTTCCGACACCTTGATTAATACATATTTTCAACAGCTTAGGAACCTGCATTACAGATTTGTAATCAAATTCAGACTGCAAACTTGGTAGAACATTAGATTTGTAATGTTCTTTCAATCGAGGAGTAGTTGACATATTAAAGAGTTTCCCCAGTTTTAATTGAATAACGCACTAACTTACCGTCCAAAAGTTTCCGACCAACACGTGTTGGTTCACCAGTCTTCTGATCAATTAGCATAACATTAGAAATGTGAATAGGCGATTCAACATCAATAATTCCTCCTGAAGGATTAGTTTCTGAAGGTTTCAAGTGTTTCTTAACCATGTTCACTCCATCAACAATAAGCTTGGATGATGAACGAATTACATCCTTAACCTCACCTTCCATGCCTTTGCTGGCACCAGATATAACAAGAACCTTATCTCCTTTACGGATTTTGAGTTTACTGTTTGTTTTTTTACTTTTCATTACAAAACTTCTGGTGCTAACGATGTTATTTTCTTGAAACCCTTGTCACCTATTTCACGAGCGACAGGTCCAAAAATACGGGTACCTCTTGGTTCATCTTGGGCATTCAAAATGACAACCGCATTGTTATCAAAACGAATGTAAGAGCCATCCTTTCGGCGGATTTCCTTCTTAGTACGAACGATAACAGCATTAGCCACTGTACCTTTTTTTATACCACCTGGAGAGGCATCTTTTATGGATACGACTATTGTATCTCCTATTGAAGCATAGCGTCTTTTCGAGCCACCTAGTACTCGGATACAAAGAACTTCCTTTGCACCACTGTTATCCGCTACCTTTAATCTAGATTCTTGTTGTATCATCCTGATTTGTTATTTAGCTCGTTCTAAAATTTCGACTAAACGCCAGCACTTACGTTTACTTAAAGGTCGAGTTTCCATTATACGAACAGTATCACCAACATTACACTCTTCTTTCTCATCATGAGCTAGGAATTTGTTTGACTTCTTTACAAACTTTCCATATATAGGGTGCTTTAGTCTTCGTTCAACTTTGACCGTTATCGACTTATCCATACTATTGCTAGTAACAACACCAACACGTTGTTTGCGTATGTTACGCTCTAGTAAACTTTCTTTATTCTTTTCCATGATATTAATTCGTAGAAGAAAACTAGGCCTTCGATGAAATAAACGTATTAATTCGAGCAATATCTCTTCTCAGTTTTTTTATTTGACTTGAATCTTCAACACCTGTAGATGCATGATCAAATAAAAGCTTAGAGTATTGAGCTTGCACAGTTTCGAGTTCTTCAACTAAATCTTGATGATTCATTGAAGAAAGCTCTTCGTTCCTTTGCACTCTTGCTGACATGATAATTTATTGTGTATTATTGTTCGTAATCTCTTCTTGTGACCAACTTTGTTCTCACTGGAAGTTTTTGTGCAGCTAACCTAAGCGCTTCTTGAGCAGTCTCAAATGGGATTCCATCTATCTCGAACATAACGCGTCCAGGTTTTACTACAGCAACGTAATGTGACAAAGCACCTTTACCTTTACCCATACGGACTTCTAGTGGCTTACTCGTAACTGGTTTGTCAGGGAAAATACGAATCCATACTTTACCTTCCCGTTTCATATAACGAGTCATTGCAATACGGGCTGCCTCAATCTGTCTATTAGTAATCCAAGCAGAATCTAATGATTTCAACCCAAAAGAACCGAAGTCAACAGTGCTCCCTTTTTGAGCAAGCCCTTTCATTCGTCCCTTCTGTTGTTTACGATATTTTGTACGTTTTGGTTGTAACATAATGTTCTTGACTTTGTAATATTAATTACGACTTCTTCTTTCAAACGGGGTGCAAAGATACTTATAAGAATTGGTTTTATCGTCTTCGATTTCCTCTTCGACCTGACTTTCTTTCTTTTCCTCCAGTGCCTACTAAGGGAGAGAGGTCTCTCTTGCCGAGGACTTCACCTTTACAGATCCATACCTTTACACCAATCTTACCGTAAACAGTTTGAGCTTCTACGAGACTATAATCAATATCTGCACGAAAAGTGTGTAACGGTGTTCGACCTAGCTTAAACTCAGAAGAACGTGCCATCTCAGCACCATTTAACCGGCCTGAAATACGAACTTTAATACCTTCCGCCCCAGCTCTCATTGTAGCTTGAAGAGCAGATTTTATTACTCGGCGGAAATTGACCCTTCCCTCAATTTGCTTCGCAATTGACTCACCAACAATACGTGCACTTAAATCAGGTTTACGTATTTCTACTATATTGATCTGTACTTCTTTATCGGTAAGTCGTTTGAGTTCTTGACGAATTAACTCTACTTCCTCCCCACCTTTACCAATGATAATTCCTGGTCGAGCAGTCTGTATAGTTATCGTTATGCTTTTGATAGTGCGCTCGATAATAATTGAACCGATTCCAGCTCTATCACCAATTATTCCTCTATTCTTTCCGAATGGACGAGCTCGTAGATAACGGCGGATCTTTTCATCTTCCACAACATTATCGGCAAAATCACGAGTAGCAAACCAGTTACTATCCCAACCTCTAATTATACCCAAACGGTTTCCTATAGGATTTGTCTTTTGTCCCATTAATCGAAATTAAAATAGTGAGTTAATCGTTGTTTGTTAATTCGTCTTCTGAATCTGATTGAAATTCAAGATCACTCCCGAGAATGATTGTAAGATGAGTGCGACGCTTTCTAATTCTATGTGCTCTTCCGAAAGGAACAGGACGAAATCGCTTAATCATAGGACCATCATCAGCGAAAATCTCTTTGATATAAACTCCGTGATCTTCAATATTGACATTGTCACCAGCTGAATTTTCCCAATTAGAAATAGCAGATAGTAATGTCTTCTCTACCCAAATAGCAGTTTCCTTTTTGGTGTATTGGAGAATATCCAATGCATTGTTTATCTGCTTACCTCGAACAGTATCAATTACAAGTCGCATTTTGCGAGCAGACATTGGGCAATTCGTTATACGTGCTTTAGCTTCCATTTTTCAACATTACCTTTTTAACGCTTTTTACCTCCATGACCACGGAAACTTCTAGTTGGCGAAAACTCCCCTAACTTATGTCCTACCATGTTCTCAGTAACGAAAACCGGAACAAATGTTTTTCCGTTGTGCACTGCGATTGTTTTTCCAACCATAGTTGGAATAATCATTGATGCTCTTGACCAAGTTTTAATAACTCCTGAGCGACCTGTTGATTCATCAGCTTTTACAATTTTTTGTAAAAGCTTGTGATAAACGTAAGGCCCTTTTTTTAGCGATCTAGCCATGATTACGAGCGTTTTGTTGTTTTACGTCTTGAGATTATAAGCTTACTTGAATACTTTTTAGTATTTCTAGTTTTTTGACCTTTAGCCATTATTCCATTGCGACTGCGTGGGTGACCTCCTGATGCACGCCCTTCGCCTCCACCCATTGGGTGATCAACAGGGTTCATCGCTACACCACGAGTACGAGGTCGTTTACCTAACCAACGTTTACGACCAGCTTTGCCAAGAACTTGTTGATTGTGATCAGGGTTTGAAGTTACACCTATCGTAGCACGGCACGTAAGCAATATTCTTCTGGTTTCACCACTTGGCAACTTAACAATAGCATATTTCCCTTCACGTCCTAGCAATTGTGCATTAGTACCTGCACTACGAGCTAAAACAGCTCCGTTACCAGGTGACATTTCAATAGCATGAATTGTTGAGCCTAATGGAATTTCTGAAAGCAAAAGCGTATTGCCAACTTCTGGAGCTGCTCCTTTTCCCGAAACTACTGTCATTCCGACTTTTAGCTTGTTTGGAGCAAGAATATAACGCTTTTCACCGTCCGCGTATGAAAGTAATGCAATGAATGCAGATCGGTTAGGGTCGTATTCAATAGTCTTGACCGTAGCAGGGATACCATCTTTCAGTCGCTTGAAATCGATTATTCGATAGCGTTTTTTATGTCCACCACCAAGATGACGCATTGTCATACGCCCTTGAGCATTTCGACCACCAGAGCGTTTCTTTGGAGCCAGAAGGCTACGCTCAGGTTTATTTGTTGTGATCTCAGAATAATCGAGACCTACTCTAAATCGTGTTCCAGCAGAGACTGGTTTAAATTTCTTTGTTGGCATGTTTTTGCGATTTATTTTCTATAAACCATTCCTAACATGGTGAATATCATATGTTATATGATACTAGATATCACCAAAAAAGTCAATTTCTTCACCTTCTACAAGAGTAACATAAGCTTTCTTGTATGAAGATGTTTGTCCATTTATTAATCCACCACGTGTAAAGCGGCTCTTCTTTTTACCAGGTAGTATTGTCGTATTTACGGATTTCACTGATACACTATAAGTACTTTCAATCGCCTGACGAATTTCAACTTTATTGCAAGACTTGTTTACAATAAATGTGTACTGCCCTTTATTATCAGAAAGCATCTCAGCTTTCTCACTAATGAGTGGTCGTATAAGAATTTGCTTACTCATGATTAAGAATCAGTTTTAGCTGAATCGATAATGCTTTGAACAGCAGATTCAGATACAAGTAATAACTTATTATTCAATACATCGTAAGTAGATAGATTTCTAGCTTCTACCAATTTAACTGATTGAATATTTCGGCATGATAAATACAGATTATTATCCTGCTCATTGATGACGTGAACAGCTTTACCGCGGTCTTCCATCATTGAGTTAAGGAAAGAATCATATTGCTTTGTTTTCGGAGCATCAAATGTGAAGTCCTCAACAACTCGGATTTCACTTTGTCTCAGTTTATCTGATAACGCAACGAAACGAGCTAAGCGCTTAACTTTTTTATTGAGCTTAAAGCCATAATTACGCGGCTTTGGACCAAAAACTCGACCACCACTTCTGAATAATGGATTCTTCAAGCTTCCTGCACGCGCTGTACCTGTACCCTTTTGTTTTTTGATTTTTCGAGTAGAGCCAGCTATTTCATTTCGCTCTTTTGCTTTGTGAGTACCTTGCCGTTGATTCGCTAGGTACTGACGTACGCTTAAATATACGATATGCTCATTTGGTTCAACACCGAAAACATTGTCAGGTAAATCAATTTGACGTCCAGTCTTTTCACCCGTTGAAGTATAAATATCGACTTTCATAATACTTTAGTTCAGAGTGACTATTTCTCGATTATAACGATTGATCCTTTGTGACCTGGCACTGTACCCTTGATCAAAAGCAGATTATTTTCTGGCATCACTCGAAGGACCTTCAAGTTTTTCGTGGTGACCTTACGGTTACCATCCTGTCCTGCCATTCGCATTCCCTTAAATACCTTTGCTGGATAAGATGCAGCACCTATAGATCCAGGTGATCTTTGGCGATTGTGCTGACCATGCGTGGCATCATTTACACCAGCGAAATTGTGGCGCTTAACAACACCTTGAAACCCCTTTCCTTTAGAAAATCCAGATACTTTTACAATGTCTTCAGCTTGAAAAACATCATCAACTGTAATAGTATCTCCTAGAGATTTCTCGATTTCAAAGTCTCTAAATTCAACGAGCTTTTGGCTAATTACATCTCCTGACTTGGACAAATGACCTTTTAATTGATTACTGACATTTTTGGCTTTTCGTTCACCAAAACCGAGCTGTAAAGCTGAGTAACCATCTGTTTCTATAGTCTTTACTTGTGTAACAACACAAGGACCTGTTTGCACAACAGTACATGCGAGATTACGCCCATCTTCAGTAAAGAGGCTCGTCATCCCTATTTTTTTACCTATTAAACCTTGCATAGCAGTTCAGTTTATTCCTAACACAAATTGATTGAAAATCTATTTATGTCAATTTAACTTGAATATCAACACCTGAAGAAAGCTCGAGCTTAGATAAAGCATCAACTGTTCTTGGAGTTGGTGATAAAATTTCGATTAATCGTTTATGTACACGATATTCGAACTGCTCGCGAGACTTCTTATTTACGTGTGGCGAACGCAACACTGTGTAAATCTTCTTCTCGGTTGGCAGCGGAATCGGACCATTTACAACAGCCCCGCTATTGCGGACAGTCTTTACAATCTTAGCAGTAGACTTATCTACTAAATTATGATCGTATGATCTGAGTTTTATTTTGATTCGTTGACTCATGCCTATTTGAATTTAGCGTTGTTTGTTTTAAACGCTTACGTTTCCTTTTGCTTTCTCAATTACATCATCTGCAATTCCTTTTGGAGCAGGTGCGAAGTGGGAAAATTCCATTGTACTTGATGCTCGACCTGATGAAAGGGTTCTTAATGATGTTACATATCCGAACATTTCAGATAACGGAACATCAGCACTAATAACACTCGCACCAAACTTCATTTCTTGATTCTTGATCATCGCACGACGACGATTCAAGTCTCCAATGATAGAACCTGTATATTCCTCAGGAGTATTGACTTCGAGCTTCATAATTGGCTCAAGGATAACCGGCTTAGCTTTTCCAGCCGCAGCCTTGAATCCCTCTTTCGCAGCAAGTTCAAATGCGATTGGCTTTGAATCGACTGCGTGCATCGAGCCATCAAACAAACGAACTTTCATACTATCGATTCCGTAACCAGCAAGTACACCGTTGTCCATCATTGCTTCAAAGCCTTTCTGAACGGGTGGAATAAGTTCGCGAGAGATAGAACCTCCGACAATATTATTGACAAACTGAAGACGAACTTTACCGTCTTTGAAATCTTCGCTATCCAAGAATTCTTGATCAGCAGGTCCAAGATCAAATTGGATATCAGCAAAAAGACCACTACCACCAGTTTGTTTCTTGAGCTTCTCACGGTGAGTTACCATCGTTGTCAAAGCCTCCTTGTAGTTCACTTGTGGTGCACCTTGGTTACACTCAACACCAAATTCACGCTTCAGACGATCAACAATGATTTCAAGGTGAAGCTCACCCATGCCACTGATAATAGTTTGTCCAGAGTCTTTGTCAGTATTGACACGGAAAGTTGGATCTTCTTCAGCTAACTTGCTGAGAGCCATTCCAAGCTTATCGATATCTTTTTGGGACTTAGGCTCAATGGCAACACCAATTACCGGCTCTGGGAAAGTCATACTTTCAAGAACGATTGGGTTATCCAAATCACAGAGTGTATCTCCTGTTTTGATATCCTTAAACCCAACAGCAGCTGCGATATCTCCTGCTTCTACTTTATCAATTGGATTTTGCTTATTAGCGTGCATTTGATACAAACGACCGATACGCTCCTTCTTACCGCTTCTGGTATTTAGGGCATAAGAACCTGCATCTAATGTTCCACTGTAAATACGCATAAATGCTAAGCGTCCTACATATGGATCTGTTGCTATTTTAAACGCAAGAGCAGAAAAAGGTGAATCTACACTTGGCTTACGAGTATCTTCTTCGCCAGATTTAGGGTTAGTGCCTTCTACAGCACCAATATCCAAAGGTGATGGCATGTACGAACAAACAGCATCGAGCAATGCCTGAACACCTTTATTCTTAAATGCTGAACCACACATCATAGGAACGATAGACATATCGATGACTGCTGCACGGATAGCGGCTCGGATTTCATCAGCACTAATGCTATCAGGATCCTCGAAGTATTTCTCCATCAAAGACTCATCGTACTCAGCTACTGCTTCTAGTAGTTTTTCACGATACTCAGCGACTGTATCAACGAGGTCAGCAGGAGTTTCAATGACTTCATATGTCATACCCTTGTCTGCCTCATTCCAAACGATTGCTTCGTTTGTAATAAGATCGACAACTCCTTTAAAATCATCTTCAGCACCGATTGGCACCTGAAGTGGAACTGGATTTGCCTTAAGTTTTTCGCGAACCTGAGTGAGAACATCAAAGAAATCAGCACCTTGGCGGTCCATTTTATTGACGAAACCAATACGTGGTACACGGTAGCGGTTCGCTTGGCGCCAAACAGTTTCAGATTGCGGCTCTACACCACTAACTGCACAGAATAAAGCGACCGTACCATCAAGAACACGAAGTGAACGCTCTACCTCTACAGTAAAGTCAACGTGACCTGGAGTATCAATAATGTTGATACTATATTCGTTATCTTTCCAATTCCAGTGCGTCTTTGTTGCAGCTGAAGTAATCGTGATACCACGCTCCTGCTCTTGCTCCATGTGATCCATAGTAGCGGCACCGTCGTGTACTTCACCAATTTTGTGCGACATACCTGTATAATACAGAACGCGCTCAGTTGTAGTAGTCTTACCAGCATCAATGTGCGCGGCAATACCAATATTTCGAGTGTATGTTAAATCCTTAGCCATGACAATAGTCTCTGGGAATTGAATTGAATTACTTCTTCTTAGTTCTGCGACGACCGAAGTGAGCAAATGCACGATTCGATTCAGCCATTTTATGAGTATCCTCCTTCCGCTTGAAAGCATTACCCTCATTGTTACTTGCTGCTATGATCTCAGCTGCAAGCTTTTGAGGCATGCCTTTTCCGCTGCGAGCACGAGCAAAACGGATTAACCATTTCATACCAACACTAACACGGCGCTTTGGTGGGATTTCTGTAGGAATTTGGTAAGTCGATCCACCAACACGGCGGCTACGAACTTCTACTTGAGGAGTTACATTATTCAATGCTTTCTTCCACACTTCATGCGGATCATCTCCTGTGCGCTCTGCTACAATCTCGAGCGACTTATAAAAAACTTCAAATGCCAATGACTTTTTGCCACTGAACATCATATTATTTACAAACTGAGTTACGAGTTGATCACCAAACTTAGGATCTGGCTGTATGACTCGAATTTTTGGTTTTTGCTTACGCATGTCTTTGGTTGGTTGCTGTTTGCGATTTTGGCAATTGCTTCACTCTTTTGAGTTACTCAACGCTCAACAAATCTGTTGACTGATATTTCGTTATTATGATGGGCGCTTCGCTCCGTATTTTGAACGTGATTGTAAACGACCTTTTACACCGTCAGTATCCATCGCACCACGTACAATTGTATATCGTACACCTGGCAAGTCTTTTACACGACCGCCTCGAATTAAAACAACTGAGTGCTCTTGAAGATTGTGACCAACTCCTGGGATATATGCAATGACCTCAATCCCATTTGTCAGCTTCACCTTCGCTACTTTACGAAGAGCTGAATTCGGTTTCTTTGGCGTAGTTGTATATACACGTGTACAAACACCACGCTTCTGTGGACATGCATCGAGAGCTCGAGACTTACTCTTCTCGATGATAACCTTGCGGCCTTTGCGGACTAACTGATTAATTGTAGGCATTAGGTTCGAGCTTTTTGCTTCTAACTAATTGATTTTGTATTGATTATTACACAGCTTGACTCACGCCCTGCCCTGTAATGGGATGCAAAGATACTCCTAATGCTTGGTTCGTACAATGTTTCCTGAAAATTGTCTGACATTTAAACCAAACAACCGACCTTGCAGCCATGTCGCATTCGCTTCAAAAGCTCCACACCTTTGGATTTCAAGCCTCAGCAGCACAAGTCCTACACTGTAAAAATAATGTTGAGCTGCTCCAAAGTCTAGACAAATCAACAAAATCCAAGCAGCTGATACTCGGTGGTGGAAGCAACATCATCTTTGGCGGGCATGCAGATCTCACTATTATTAAAAATGAAATCAAAGACATTCAGATCCTTGATCAAGATGCACACCACATATATATACGTGTAGGAGCTGGAGTTATCTGGGCTGATGTCATCCAGCATGCCCTCCAACATAATTATGGTGGCATCGAAAACCTTACACTAATTCCTGGTACAATGGGAGCAGCTCCAATCCAAAACATAGGAGCTTATGGTATCGAGCTTCGTGATGTCTTTCATTCCTTAGCGGCAGTAGATCGTCGTACAGGTGTGACCAAAGAATTTTCAAAAAAAGAATGTCGCTTTGATTATCGCGAAAGCATTTTCAAACAAGAAGCAAAAAACAAATACGTAATCACAGATGTCACCCTTCGCCTAACGAAAAGAGATCATCAAATCAAGGCCGACTATGGCGCAATTAAAAAAACGCTCGAACAAAACAGCATCACAAACCCGACCATCCAAGATATCAGCAATGCTGTAGCTCAAATACGCATGAGCAAATTGCCAGATCCAAGTATTATCGGCAATGCTGGCAGCTTTTTTAAAAACCCAATTATCTCAAAAAATAAATACACAGCACTACTCGAAAAATATCCAAACATGCCCTCCTACCCAATCTCTGACTCTCAAGTTAAAGTACCTGCTGGCTGGCTGATCGATCAAGCAGGATGGAAAGGAAAAGCAATCGGCGGCGCTGCAGTTCATGACAAGCAAGCCTTGGTTTTAATTAATAAAAACAATGCAGACATTTCTGATCTAATACAATTATACCAATCCATCCAACTTGACATCCAATCGCGCTACGACATTTCTCTTGAGCGAGAAGTCACCATTTACAAGAATGGTGTCGAACTCATTGATGATTAAAATTTTGGGCCATCCATTTTATCTTTTAATAAAAAAATAAAATGGTCGCTATGCTTCGTGGCTCGCTGTTCGCTCGGCCGCTTCGTTTCACTCGCGTCTGCAGCAAACTGCACCACTGCGCAGCGCTTGTCCACTCTTTTGACTTAATCTGTCAAAAAAGTAGAAGATCCTTCCGCATAAACAGCTTGCCCATCTTGCTGCTCTAATTTTGGTAAGACTTTATATTGAGTATTCAGAGTCGGATCAAAAGAAATTGTATCTGCTCGTAAATACAAATACAAGAGTTCATCTTGAGGAAGATGCGCTTGTACATTGAGCGACGACATAAAAATGTATCGATCATCTATCTCTTGTATCAATTGTGGCAGCTCATGATTAAGTTTCCGCATTTCATAAAGTCGATTGACTAGATTAAATACAATAAATAAAACAAGCCCAATTTTAAAGATTCTGTTTTGCTGCCAAATAAACTCCATGACATACGAAACCAAGATCGCTAGAAATGGAAGCATTGGTGTGAGATACCAATAATTGATATTATGTCCCAAGCAGGCAAAGACACTCACTGGCAAAACAACACTTAAACTCAACAATAGAATTGGGCGATCATGCAGCCATTTTTTTGAGATACGTTTTCTGAAAACGAAGTAACCGAATAATAAAATGCCGAGATAAACAAGAATGTAATAATAATCGACACGCGTATCGAGGTACTCAAAAATATAAACGTAGTGTGCTGCAAGTTTATCTCCTGTATTGGCTGCTCCAGTATTGGTAAATCGCTCTATGATGTCATGCCAAAAACTCACTGATGAGCTTGTCTCGCCTGCATCATTGATCGCTTTTGCTCCAAAAAAATGGACGATTGAATACCAAGCAATCGGAAAGACTGAAAACATACAAGCTGCTAAAACGCTGTATCGACTGAACAAAGCTTTACGATAAAATAGCAAGAGAAAAATAAATGCGCAGCCAAGCGGCAATAAAACCGCAAACCCTTTAGTCAAAAAAGCAAGACCAAAGAAAGCAGCCATGATTATTGCATTTCGAAAAGTAAGTGCTTGAGCATATCGAAAGACTGAAATGAAAGCTGCCGTACTCATTAAAGTAAAGAGTACATCAAAATCGCCTGTCAAGGCAACGTGCGGCCCAATAAAACCACTTATGCTTAATAAGACAAGTATTGCAAAAAATGCTTGTCGATCTGAAGTCAATCGCCGCAACTCCGCAAACAAATACAATACGAAAACACAAACAAAACAATAAGTCGGTAATCGAAGCGCAAGTACAGACTTACCAAGCAAAGAAATACTTGCTGCTTGAAACCAAATAAAAAGCGGCGGCTTTGCATTCCAAGTATCGTAGTCGCCTGCGTAGCGGAGATTGAGATAATCTCCTGATGCAAGCATCTCCAGTGCATTAATTCCATTGCGGCTTTCGTCCCATTCAAAAGCTGGAAGATCTAATCCAAATACAAGTAACAATCCCGTCAAAAGAGATAGAACTAAAAAGTATGGATTGAAAACTGTATTCACGTTTGTAATGTACGAGCCATTTGCAATATAGTTGCCATAGCGCTGTGGAGCAGTGGCTTTGCCAGACGCGAGTGAAACGATGCGGCCGAGCGAACAGCGAGCTGCGTAACATAGCGCCGCCCCATTTTACAAATGTAAAATGGGGCGGATGGCCATTATTTATAATTAAAAAATACTAGGGCTTAATTGTGCGAGTCGGAACTGGATTATCTAAACCGACATCATCACCTACCGAACCTGAAAACGAATCATTGTCAGGCTTGTCTGTATTATCAACGACTGCTGCCTCGCGCTCTAATCCTAAAATGCGTTTAAAGAATTGAGTCATACGATACAATAAATAATACATGACTGGAATAACAATAAGCGTCAAGAATGTTGCGAAACTTAAACCATAAATAACAGTCCAAGCGAGAACTCCCCAAAAGGCAACACTGTCTCCTCCCATGAAAAACTCTGGATCAAAATCAGTAATAATCGTAGTGAAATTGATATTAATACCAAGAGCTAAAGGGATTAAACCAAGTACTGTTGTAATCGCTGTTAATAATACTGGACGGAGGCGAGTTTTACCACCAGTAATGATTGCTTCGCGAACTGTAGAAAGAGGAAGCCGCTCATTTTCTGCTATACCTAATTTGTCGCGCAGTCGATCGCGGGTTAAATTAATATAGTCAATTAATACAATTGCATTATTGACAACAACTCCCGCGAGCGATACAATACCAATACCAGTCATAATAATCACGATATTCATATCAGAAGCAACGTAGCCAAGAAATACTCCAATCGTAGAAAAAATAACTGACATCATAATGATGAATGGGCCATTAATCGAATTAAACTGAGTAATCAGAATAAAGAAAATAGCGCTAAATGCAATTAAAAATGCTGTCGTCAAAAATGACATTGCTTCAGCTTGCTCTTGCTGCTCTCCTGTAAACTCATAGGTGATTCCTCTAGGGAATTCATATTCGCCAAGTATTGATTCCATTTCAGAAATGATCTCATTGGCATTATATCCATCAAATACATTTGAACTAATTGTCACAACGCGTTTGAGATCTTTTCGCTTGACACTCGAATATGTAGATGTATAAGAAGCATCTGCGACAGATGAAATTGGTATCTGTGCAATGCGTCCGCGATTATTACGGAAAGTAATTCGTTGATTCAAAAGTGCATTTAAATCATAGCGGTATTTATCTTGGAGACGAATAACAATTGGATATTCGTCTTCGCCGATTTTAAAACGTGACACTTCACGTCCATAAATACTTGTCCGAATAGCTCCTGCAATTTGCTGAGTTGATAAACCGAAGCGGCGTGCTTGAGCTCGATCAATATCAACAATGAGTTCTGGTTTACCGACTTCGATATCTGCTTTTAATTCTTCATAACCGCGAATACTCGAAGACTCGAATTTATTTTTTAGATCTAGAGTAGTAGCAATAAGCTCGTCCAAATCGTCGCCAGAAATTTCTAGATTAATTGGTTTTCCTGATGGTGGCCCACTTGCATTTTGATCGACAATCACGCGTACACCTGCATAGCCTTGTACGAGGTTACGAATTTCGGTCATAATATCAGCTGTCGATACTTCACCTCGTTCTTCTGAAGGAACAAACGAAACTGTTAAGCGGCCTTTATGTGGCGTATTTCCAGGTTCTGGCGGAGCATTTGGGTCAGATGTTCCTTCTCCGACTTGTGCTAAAATAGACTCAACGACATTTCCGTATTTTTCCATTTCGGTCGAAACTTTCGTTTCGATCTTTTTCATAATGTCATTTGTCGCTTCGATATCTGTCCCGATTGGCATTTCGACAAATACATTAACATAAATGGGATCAGCTGTCGGGAAGAATTCAACTTTTGGAGAACGTGCTCCTAATAACACCAAAGAAGCAACCAATAATAATACTGTACCTCCAAATACTAAATACGGCATTGGCCCTTTGAGGACAATCCGAATAAATTTATCATAAATGCGCTCAATAAATGGCAGTAAATAATTTTGGAATAAGAATGTACCTGGGCGGAAAATGAGAAAGTTGACAACATAAATTCCGAATATGATCATAAAGACATTTCGGATTGCAGCTGTCTTTATAGAAGGGATGAGCGCATGACCACCAGCAATTAAAGCAAGCAAGACAACTGCTCCAATAGCAAAATTGCGTATTCCTTTTCCTGTAAAAAATGCTGCTAGTGACGTTTTCTCATCTGACACGCGCAAAAACAAAGCTGTCAATACAGGATTAATAACAAGAGCAATAAATAAAGAAGAAACCAACACGAGAATAAGCGTAATTGGTAAATACTTCATAAACTCTCCCATCAGGCCTGGCCAAAATGCTAATGGAATAAATGCTGCAAGCGTAGTCGCTGTAGATGCTATGATCGGCACAGCTACCTCTCCTGCTCCGAGCTTGGCCGCAGTGAAATTATCATATCCTTCTTGCATATATCGATATATATTTTCGACAACTACGATTGCATTGTCAACCAACATACCAAGTGCCAAAATCAAGGAGAATAAGACTACCATATTTAATGTAACACCCATTAAATACAGAAATAAAATACCAAGTACCATCGACAACGGAATAGCAACACCTACAAACATCGCTGAGCGTGGACCAAGGAAAAAGAGCAAGACCAAAATGACGAGAATAACTCCTGAAATAATACTATTCTCTAGATTGCTCACTGATCGGCGTGTCTCGACACTTTGATCATTAAATAAACTGACTTTTAAACTTTCTGGAAAAAAGTCTTCTTTGGCTTCATCTACTATCTGATTAATCTTATCAGTCGTAGATAAAAGATTTTCGCCACTCCGCTTGACAACATCTAAAGAGATAACTGGATTTCCGTCGCTTCTCGCATACGAGCTTCGCTCTTCGTAACCATAAGTAACATCAGCTACATCTTTTAATGTAATTGGGTTTTGCTGCTCACTCTTAACGATGAGGTTCTGAATTTCAGTTACATTTTCAAATTGCCCTTCGACACGTACTGCACGGCGTAATCCATCACTTAATAATTCACCACCACTGAGGGTGAAATTCTCTTGTGCGATTGCTTGCTCAATATCATAAAATGATACTTGTCGAGATTGTAAATCAGGTAGCCGCACATCAATACGAACTTCGCGATCAAGTGCACCTTTTATTTTTGCTTCAGATACTTCATTGAGTGCTTCAATTTTATCTTGGAGATATTCGGCATAAGCGCGAAGGTCATCCATCCCAAATTCGCCTGAGAGATTAACTGATACAATTGGCAGCTCCGAGAAATTGACATCTAAAATTGTGGGATCAGTCGGTAAATCCTTTGGAAAATCAGGATCACTCATCGCTTTGTCAACGGCATCTTTGACATCGATCATCGCCTCTGCAATATCAACGTCTGTATTAAACTCAGCTATAATAACAGAGAATCCTTGTAACGAGGTTGATGTAATTTCTTTTACACCAGTTATTGATTTTATTTCTTTCTCAATTGGGCGAGTAACGAGATTTTCCATATCGACAGCAGAGTTGCCTGGATATGGCGTATTGATATAAACTTGCGGCTGAACAATTTCTGGAAACTGCTCCTTGGGCATTGCTGTATATGCATACAAACCTGCTGCTAGAATAATGAGTGTCAGTACAACTACGCTTGTCGAATTATTGACAGACAATGTTGTCAAGAAAAATTCTCTCAACTTCGTTGTTACTGGTTTTTGTTCTTTTGGTTGATTACTCATGATCGTTGATCTAGAGATTAAAAAACGAATTACTTAGTAGTTGCTGGAGCAACTACAGAATCAGTTTGTGGTTGAGGTGCAGTTTGCGGCTTTGCTTTTTGCTCACCTGTTTCACCATTTGGGAGTTTTAGTAGATCTCCATTTGCAACACTGCGAGCACCTTGATCAATGACAATATCGCCATCGCTTAATCCTTCAAGTACTTCAGTATCTTCTTCTGATGTTTCACCAGTTTGGATATTGACTTTTTCTGCTTTAAATCCTTCTGGAGATGGCTTCATCACGTACACAAAAGAATTACCATCAACTTCTTGCTGAATGATTCGAGTCGGAATAATGATCGCATTCTTTTTTTCGAATTCTTTTAATTTGACAACAGCTAATAAATTTGGCTTTAATAAACCATCACGATTGCTAATTGATGCTTCAATCTGGAATGTTCGATTTGCGCTATTGATATTTTGACCAATGCGAGTAATACGAGCTTGACGAACAGACTCAAGTGCTGGTAGTTCTATTTCGATTCGATTGCCGCGTTTGACAGAACGCAAATAATTTTCTGGTACATCAGCAAGCACTTTGACTTGACTTAATGAAATAATCGAAACAATCGGAATACCAGGAGAAGCAATTTCGCCTGCCTCGACTCCTACTCGATCGATAACACCAGAAATCGGCGCATTGACAATAGCTTTTGATAATTGAAAATCAAGCGACGCGAGTGATTTTTCAAGTTGCTCTTTTTGTGACTTCGCTTGAAGAAATTGAATTTCAGTTCCAATTTTCTGATCCCAAAGTCGCTTCTGACGCTCGTAAGTTGTCGTTGCTAAATTATAAGCTACTTCTAGCTCTGCACGTTGCTTTTTGATTTGCTCAAGATCAAGACGCGCGATAAGTTGCCCTTGTCTGACGACATCGCCTTCTTGAACTGTGAGCTCAAGAACACGTCCGCCAGTTTCACTACTTGCATTGACCGCTTTGTCGCTTGCAATGCTTCCTTGTACATCTACATACCGTACAAAGTCAGTTTTTTGAATTGTATCGACAGTTACGATTCTACGATCGACGACTTTATTGAGTGTGTCAAGATTACCGATTTCTTTATTGAGACGTGCGATGTCTTCTTGAAGTTTTTTGACTTCGCCTTTCTTTTCAGCAAGGAGTTTTTTCTTGTCCTTCAGATTTTCGGGCCAAGTCGCTTCTTCGATTTGCTCACCCGAACAAGCTGCTAGTCCAAGTAAAATACTTGCACTAAAAATGAATAAAATAAATCGTGAACTATTCATGAGAAATTCAATCTAGAATTGAAAAAAGAGATTAATAACCAAGTGCGTATTTAAGGTCGTACTTAGCTACAGAAAGATCATACAATGCGGAAACATAATTTGCTTGTGCCGTAAATAGGCTTTGCTCAGCTTGTGTAACTTCCAAGCTGCTACCTACGCCTTCTTTGTATTTAATTTGTGATGTGCGATAAATATCTTGCGCTAAATCAAGATTTTTTTGGCGGTCATTTAATCGGCTTATCGCAGATGCATAATTAATTTGAGCATTTTGCACTTCCATAGAAATGCTCCGCTCAAGCTGCCTACGATCGAGCTCAAGTTTTTTGACTGTTAATTCGCTACGCTGTATTTGAGCATCACGAGCAAAACCATCAAAAATTGGAATATTTAATTGCAGGCCAATAATTGAACTCGGTATAAAACCAGTATTATCATTAAAAATATTATTGCCTTGTAGCGTTTGGTTATAGCTCGCAAAACCAACAAGATTTGGTAAGTAACCGTATTTAAACTGCTTCGTGTTTTCGCCATTGAGATCAATGACTTGATTGATTACTTGCCAATCAAGACGCTGACTAAAGGCAGCAGTCGCATCAAGCCATTCTTGTGGCGCTCTACTTGACAATTCTTCTATCGAACTTGTGACTGCTATATCATTATTCATCGGTACGCCAGTCAGCATTTTTAATGCATTTAAAATGACTTCTTCTTGTCGATTTAAATTTTCGAGCTCAACTTCAAGATTGCTTATTGATAAAATCAAGCGATCGACATCGAGCTTCTCTACAAATCCATTATCATAGAGCGCTTGAGTCTCATTTTTCAATTTTTGAATATTCCCAATATTTTGCTCTAAGTATTTTCGGTTTGCATCAATCAATACAGCTGACAAATATGTTTTTGTCACTTGTTTTTGAACGCGATAACGCGTTTCTTCTGTCCGCAAATCAGCGAGATCGAGGATGCGGTTTTGAGCTTGTAATCCAACGAGATACGAACCATCAAATAAAAGTGTCGTTAATTCTAAACCGGCTTCTAGTGAATTTGGTGTACCAAATGCAACACGCTGCTCTGGTGTGCCAGGGCCAAATGTACCTGCAGGAATAACCGAAACTGGTAATTGCAAAAAATGGCTATATCCAATTTTTCCGGAAATTTTGGGCAAACCAATTGAGACAAATTCGCGGCGCTCTTGATTTGCATCTTGAGCACTTATTTCAGCTGCTAATACTTCGTAGCTATTTGCTTGAGCGTAAGACAAGGCTTTGTCTAAAGTAAACTCAATCGTTGCTTGAGAAAAACCAGCGTTAGCTAAGCAAAAAATGAAAATAACGATCGATATATATTTCATCGAATCAATGTTTTACGTTGGTTAATGTATGAGCTAAGCAGCTCAATTCCTTTTGGTGATGCAATACCGCGCACGTGATATCTGATAACTTCGAGATACAATTCTGCCAATGGATAATGATCGAGATCAAAGCGTTCGTGATTTAAAACGATTCCCTCGATTATCGTCAAATAAATACGCGAAACCGCATCAACATTTAAGTCTGGCCGATACAAACCTGCTTCAATTCCACTCCTGAGATTCCGCTCTGTCCAAGTGGAGATTGAAGCCCATTCCATCTCTTTCATCATCGCAAAAAGCTGCCGATAATACTTCTCTAAATCATACATAAATGCAGGATTCAGTTTTTTAAGATCAGCATAGACACGATCAGAAATGCGGAGTAAAGCATCTATTGCATCTTCACTTGTTTGATGTACTTCTTCTACAAAACGGCCTCGCTCCTCAAGATCCATCACAAGGACTTGCTTGATCAAATCTTCTTTATTATCGACGATTTCATAGAGCGTTTTTTTGCTGATCGAAAGATGACGTGCGATATCATCCATCGTCATGCTCCTGATGCCATAGCGTTGGAGCAGCTCTTTAATTTTCAGCAGCGTTGTGAGTTCTTCGGTTTGCATTTGAAGTGCAAATGTATACTATAAACACGCAGGAAACTCAAAATGGTTTAATAGTTTCCGTAGTTTTTCATGAAAATTTAGGCGCGTCGCGAATAATCGCGACCAGGCTGTCCGCAGTACGGTAACCTAGCCGCCCGCACTTCGTTTGGGCGTCCGCTTCGCGTCAAAAAAATGACGCTCGCGCTGCTCCCATCCTTCGCGCATGCAGCTGTTGAGAGTATCTTGCACCCAGCGGCTTAAGGATGCGCAGAGGTGTGCGAGCAAAGCGAGCTACAGACACAAGCGTAGCGCTGTGGCCGAGCGAACAGCGAGCCTCGAAGCAGCCTGACCGCGACTGAATACCATGATGGAGCGGTAAGCCCCAACTCATTATACTCACTCTTATGATTCGTCAATCATTGTTCTTGCTCAGTCTATTTTGCATTATCGGGATCATTTGGTCGTGTAGTGATGCGCCGAGCAATGGTGTACCTAAGCGGCTCGATGGTGGGCGATTGTGGCGGCTCAATTGTGTCTCATGCCACGGCGCAGATGGTGCGCTGCAATTTCAGGGTGCATTTAATTTGACTACGTCAACGCTTGATCTTGAGCAGCGCATCCTTGTCATCACAAAAGGAAGAAACAAAATGCAAGCGTATGAAGGTGTGCTTGATGCTGATCAAATCGAAGCTGTTGCTCGCTATTCGATGACATTTAATCCTGAGCTCTGATGCGTGTGCTTGGATTGATGAGCGGCAGCTCGCTCGATGGTTTGGATATCGCCTTGTGTGATCTCAACTTCTCTGATGAAAAGCTTCATTGGTCTATTGAGAAATCTTGTTGTGTTACTTACTCTTCTGAATGGATTGAGCGGCTCAAATCTGCTAGAAAACTTAATGCTCAAGATTTATTAAGACTGCATTGCGACTACGGAAAAGAGGTAGCTCGACTCGTATTGCAAAATTGTGATGATTGGCCAAAAGCTGAACTTGTGGGTTGGCATGGCCATACGATTTATCATACACCTGATCAAGGCTGGACATTTCAGCTTGGACATGGAGCAGCGTTGGCGAGTCATCTTTCGATTGATGTTGCTTGTGATTTTCGAGCAAATGATATGATTTTTGGCGGCATCGGTACACCACTCGCACCGCTAGTCGATTCGCTTGCCTTCTCTGAATATGATGCTTGGCTTAATATCGGCGGCATTGCAAATATCTCAGTTCGTAATTCTGACGGAATCATGATTGCTACAGATATTTCGCCTGCAAATCAAACACTCAATGCAATCGCTCAGCAGCTCGATCTAGAATATGATCTTGATGGCCAACTGGCTTCTCAAGGAAATATTGATTCTGCTTTACTTCAGTCACTCCTAGATATAATGAATTCGCTCAAGCCTTATCCTATTGGACTTGACAATCATCAAGTGAATTCTTTATTTACCCAATCGGTTTTGGATTATCAAGCGAGCGAACGAGATAAAATGGCGACTGTCTGTGAGTTTATCGCTCTAGAAGTGAAAGCTGCCTTGGAAAATCTAAGTGAGTTGAAAAATGGTTCGATCCTTATCACAGGTGGCGGAGCATATCATCGTCATTTAGTAGATCGGATTCGATATCAAAACTCTTATTGGAAAATCGTTATTCCTGACTCAACGATTATTGAATATAAGGAAGCATTATTAATGGCGGTTTGTGCGTATTGTAGAATTCAAAAGCAGCCAGTCAGCTTCGGTTCGGTAACACAATCGCAGCGTGATGTAGTTGGTGGAGCATTGTATTCAGGTTTATCTTGGCCTTCGTGAAACGCATTTTTCTCACTGGTGCAACAGGATTCTTAGGATCTTATGTTGCTCGCCTATTGATACAGAAAGGTTATCAGGTTGTAGCAATACGGAGATCCAAGTCGAGACTTGAGCTCCTTAGTTCAGTCAAAAATCTGATTGAATGGCACACATCTGATATTCTTGATATCGAAGGGCTGGACCAAATTATTGAGCAATGTGATGCAGTTATTCATGCTGCTGCTATCGTTTCGTATTCACCTAAACAGGTGAAGCAAATGATGCTA
Organism: Saprospiraceae bacterium; assembly: GCA_020631455.1. Lineage (GTDB taxonomy): Bacteria > Bacteroidota > Bacteroidia > Chitinophagales > Saprospiraceae > JAHDHF01. The sequence goes on along the minus strand of JAHDHF010000006.1, from coordinate 16,115 downwards.
GTAAATGTGCAAGGCACAGCTAATATTGTTAATCTTAGTCTCGAGCACCGGAAAAGACTCGTGCATGTTAGCTCGATAGCGGCTCTCGGAAGACATCCTTCTTCGATCACCATCGATGAAAACGTCAAGTGGAACGAAGATGAAACCACTACTCAATATGCTCGATCAAAATATAGAGCTGAACTTGAAGTGCATCGCGGAATTGCAGAAGGCTTAAATGCTGTAATCATTAATCCATCTGTCATATTAGGAGCAGGATTTTGGAATACTGGAACCGCCAAGTTTTTTAAGCTCATCCAGCAAGGATTACAATATTATCCGAGTGGTTCAGCAGGCTTTGTTGATGTACGAGATGTCGCAAAGCAAATCGTTTTCCTCCTTGAATCAAATATCCAAGATCAACGATTTATCTCGAATGCTGCTAACCTGACATTCAAAGATTTATTCAATATAATCGCTCAAGAACTCAACGTTCAGCCGCCGAGCATATCACCTACATCATTCCAGAAGGGAGTTGCTTGGCGATTGGCTATGGTCAAAGCCTTTTTCACAAATTCAGATCCGATCATAACAAAGGAGACACTTGTACAATCTTCTATCAATCGATCGTATTCAGGAGAGAAGATTGCTCAATTATCAGGAGCTTATCGACCGAAAGACGTAACAATCTCTGAAGTTGCTCAAAGTTTTCAGGCAACTTATCCCAAAGTAAAATTTGGGATACTAGGATTCTAGACGCCCATCCATTTATTTCTATACATGCAAAAGGCTTCTATGCAAGTGAAGAAAAAAAGAAGAGGGCTTCAACGAATGTTGAAGCCCTCTTTAGATAAGCTGAATAATCAGCCTCCTATTTGATTAGTATCCAGCACCTGGATTACCGCTGTACTTCGAACCACCACGTGAAGAACGTGGAGTGTTTGAACCAGCTTCAGGTCCTTCTGGACGACCCATGCTCATTTCACCGCCTTCGGCTACGAAGAACTCAACACGACGGTTCATGTATTGAAGTTGCTCTTTCTCACGTGAAAGACCGTGTGTATCAGGAAGACCTTGTACAAGTGGAGTTTCCTCACCACCATACTGAAGTACAAGACGGTCGCGGCTGATTCCGTAACGAGTCACAAGGTAGTTGATCGCTTCGTTTGCACGATTGTAAGAAAGTACTTGGTTGTAAGCGTTTGGCTTACGTACATCTGTGTGTCCTTTTGCTACAACGCGAAGTGAAGGATATTTCTTCATAACAGTAGCAACATAGTGTAGCTCATTGTAGAACTCAGGCTTGATGCGGTACTTATCAAGATCGAAGTGGATCATAGGTAAGAACCAGTCAGACATAGCTTGAGCTGGAGCTGCTTGAACTACAGGAGCTGGTGCGTTTTCTTTGATTAGCTCAACGATTTGCGGCTCAGTCAAATAACCTGGATCTGGGCATTGAGCGACACCTTCAGCATCAACAGGGCAACCTGGTGGTGAGTAACGCTCTTTGTCCTCACAGTCAGATACACCGTCACCGTCACTGTCAAGAGTTACACCGCGAGTATCAACTGGGCAGCCTTCTGGAGTATCAGGCTCTTGATCTAAAAGATCTGGAACACCGTCTTTGTCAGCATCTTTCATTGCTTCGCTCAAAGGTGGCTTCTTCGTATTGTCAGCAATCTGACGATATGGAGCATCGAGTGGGTTCAACCACCATAGTGGCTCAACACGCTTCTTCTTACTTCCAAGGTGGAAGTTGAGACGTAAGTGAGTGTATTGTGGTACATCAACATCTCGAGTGAAATCACCTTGAGCAGACCAACGATAACCATCAAGAAGATCATCATCATTGAAAGTTGCTTGGTGCTCAAGAGTAAGAGTTACTCTTTTAGATAGGTGATAACCAAAACCGATACCAGCATTAGCAATAGCATTAACACGACCAGCTTTACGTTCATCATTATCAACACCAAATACCTCTTGGATATCGAATAATGATCCCCATTGCTCACCGTAAGTTTCATAGCTACCATCAAGAAGAGACTTGATATTGTCACGAATTTGCTTACGATCTGAGCGATCACCAGCATTTAGACCAGCATCTACAGAAGAGAAGTTGTAAAGTTCATTGTTTGCGTTGAGGGCATCGTGTGAAGTTCTGTTCCAGTTAAGTCCGAGACCTACGATGAGGAACAAATCCCACTTTGTACGCTCTCTGTGAAAACGTAGGTTGTTAAGTGTAATGATACCTTGTGTAGAAACCTCAGCGTACTCTACTTTAAAGTTTTGATACCAAGGAGCGCCTGCACCATAGCCGAGACCATTGGTACCAAGTACTGTGTTTTTGCGGACAAACTGACCCTCACCACCTAAGTAGTTGAGTCCTTTTGCGTTTCCGTACATCGCATTGAAACGGAGTGCGAAAACATAGCCAAGTGATTTTCGTAAGTGAGCACCAACAGCCCAACCTGGCTGTGGGTTTACATCGCCAGCGATCATGAAATGACCACCGTGAATTCCAAGCTCCCACATGTCTTTTGGTTTCGAAGGATATTTTTCATCTCCTTTTTCCCATGCACGAGTTTGATCTTCGTTCTTAGCAGTTTCATCGCTCAAGTAGTTATCTGGCATTTTCAAACCCTTATCATCTTTTTGGGCTTGGATTTGCGTGACACCTACGAACATAAAAACTACCGCGAGTATCGAAAGGGTAAGTTTTTGAATCATAGTAATAGAAATTACGGTTTTAGTGATAGAGGTTTGCTTAGCTTTTGAAAGAGTACATACTCAATCGACGCAAAAGTACAGTTTTTATGTACAGTCATACAAGTATGTTCTCAACAAATTTTTAATCTTTTTCGAATAACAAGGAAATGTCAATGAAATCAATTAAGATTTCGTTAAATCAATAAATATGCCGAAACAATCAAATTAGCTTTTTAAGAGCTATTTCTAGAGCAGAATGGCACAATAAAGTCCCGTTTGGCTGCTTTTCCTTTAACTCAATGAGAGCATCTTTAATCACAGTGGATACATCTTCAAAAATAGTAGAATCTTCAGTTGAAGATCCTGGTTGCATTAGATATGCGAACACTCGAGCCATACCGCTGTTGGCGATAAAGTCAGGAATGATCGCCACTTCAGCATCTTTCTCTTGTGCAGTTGGTCCAAAAAATACGGCATCATCAGTAAACGGCACATTTGCACCACAACTAACGACTTCGAGCCCTTTTGCAATCATTCTATCCATCTGAGCCTTCGAAACAATCTTAGAAGCGGCAGCTGGAATAAAGATTTCTGCACCTAGATCCCAAATTTGTTCATTCACTTGATCAAAAGAAGTAGCACGCTCAGAGGACAACTTGTTTCCTGCTTTGTTTTCAAATAAAGATTGAACTTCTTCAAATGAAAGACCTTCAGGTGCTAAGATCCCATTGTCCTTATCGATTATACCGACAATTTTGACGCCCCAACGAGCAAGGTAGTACGCAGCAGCACTCGCCACATTCCCCCAACCTTGTATAATGGCTCGCTTCCCTTCTAAGCTTCCTTTCTCAAAGAGATCGTAATAATGACCAACAGACTGAGAAACACCAAAACCTGTGATCATATCAGCAATGACATATTTTCCAGCTTGTGGAACATACGTTGAGTCATTTATGACTCCACTTACACCTTGGCGCAATCGTGCAAGAGCTGCTAGCCGCTCTCCTTGAGTCGTTTGAAAATGCCCAACAACAATTCCTTCTTGCGGATGCCAAAGACCATAAGATTCTGTAATTGGAATTACATCATGTACTTCGTCGACATTCATGTCGCCACCAGTTCCATAATATGTCTTCAAAAGTGGCATTACAGCTTTGTACCATCTTGAGAGCACTTCTTCTTTTCGTGGATCTCGAGGATCAAAATTGATTCCTGACTTAGCACCGCCTATAGCTGGACCACAAACAGAAAACTTGATCTCCATGACTTTTGCCAAAGAGAGAACTTCCTCTTTGGTCACGCCTTTTCGCATTCGAGTACCTCCGCCAGCAGCTCCACCACGTAATGAATTGATTACAATCCAACCTTGTGCATCTGTTTCTGAATCATTCCATTCAAATACTATTTCTGGAGCTTTGTCTTTATACTGTTTGAGAAGTTCGATCATAGCGTGTGAGGTTTATGCTGTGAAGCGGCGCAAAAGTACAACCACTCAAGCGACAGTTTTCTACATCGACTCAAATGCCCTGAGACATTGCTCGAGACCAATCCCTCGGCTGCCTTTAAGGAGCACGATGGTATTTTCTTCAAATTGGTAATTCGACAGAAACTCAATAGCATCATTAAGTTCAACAAATGCAGAATCTGACGGCTGGCATATACGCTTAAACTCAGATCCCACAAATACGGCTTGTTCATTTTTGACAAGTTCGTAAATGGCCTGATGCTCTAGAGTAGACTCTGTACCGAGCTCCAGCATATCACCGAGTACAAACAACTTCTGTTTTGCAGGATGTTCTTTTAAAAATGCAATTGCTTCTTTCATTGAAGTCGGATTTGCATTGTAGGCGTCTAATAAAACTTGAATCTCACCAAAGCGGCGAATCTCACTTCGATTCATATCAGGACGATATGAAGAAATCGCTTGAGTTAAATCATCAAGTGCAACTTCAAAATGAAGCCCTACTGCAATTGCAGCTTCAATGTTGCGCAGATTATACTCGCCCATCAATGCACTTTGTATCTCCAGCGGTTCATCCGCACCATATATATATGTAGCAGAATCAATAGTCGGGACGACAGACTTATACTCACTGTACAATGTCGTACCTAGGCTACCATAAAATGTAGAATGATCCTCAAGCGAATAATGATCATGCAGCTCAAGCAAATATTGATCGTCTGCTCGCAAAAAAGCATGACCACCAGTGTCAGCCAAATAAGCAAACAATTCTCCCTTGCCTTTTTTAACGCCTTCAATTCCGCCGAAACCTTCAAGATGAGCTTTACCAATATTTGTGATCAAACCATGCGTCGGCTCAGCTATCTCACAGAGATCGGCAATTTCGCCTTGATGATTTGCACCCATTTCAATAATTGCAATCTCAGTATGACTTGGCATCGCTAATAATGTCAATGGAACACCGATGTGATTATTAAAATTACCCTTTGTAAAATGCACATTGTATTTCTGACTAAGTACAGCAGCCAATAATTCTTTTGTGGTTGTTTTACCATTGCTGCCAGTGATCGCTAATACTGGAATATCAAATTGTCGGCGATGAAATCGAGCAATATTTTGCAAAAACACAAGCGTATCGTTTACTAGAAAAATGCGATCATCATCTTCGTCTTTTTGACTCACGACAGCATAAAGAGCGCCAGCATCGAGTGCAGCTTTCGCAAATACATTTCCATCAAAACTTGGACCGCTCAGTGCGACAAATGTGCCGCCTCTTATTGGCTTTCGTGTATCTGTAAAAATTCTGGAAACATCACCAATTAAATCATACAATTCTCGTGTTTGCATGCCTCAAATTAAGCACAAGAATCTTTTAATCTTCAATTAAAATGAAAATAATGGGCCATGCACCTTCGGTGCACCGCGCTGATCCAGGGTTTCGCTATTCGCTCATCATCTCGATAAATCGAGATGAGCGCTTCATTTCATTCGCGCCCCTTCCCATCGCTTGTCCAAGTACTTTTTCCAAACTTGATTTCTTAATAAATTAAATGTAGCTTTTATTTGGCTGAGGGATAGGAGGCGTTGTTTGAACTCCGAGTGAATAAAATGAACTCGGAGAGAGTGCCGCATAGCCCGACCCGAAATAAAAAACCTCCTAGAAAAAAATCTAGGAGGTTTTCTATTGAAGGGGCAGCCCCTATTCATCTTTTTATTCAAAAATAACGACATCTTGAATGACAGCAGCAGTAGAAATCTCTTGTACAAATTCAAGTCCTTTAGTCACTTGACCAAAGATCGTATATCGACCATCTAAATGTGGCGTCGGCGAATGCGTAATGAAAAATTGGCTGCACTCAGTATCTGTGCCTGCGCTTGCCATACCGAGTCGACCTGCACGATCATAATTTATAAGACCAACTTCAGTCGGTATTGTATAATTCAAACTCCCATATCCATCACCTCGTGGGCAGCCTCCTTGTATGACAAAATTTGGTACAACACGATGAAACACTTTTCCATCAAAAAAATCATCTTCGGCTAATTGAATGAAATTAGAAACGGATACAGGAGCAACCAGTGAATATAGTTCTAATTCAATTTTTTTATTATCAACAGTAATTAATGCTTTTGGGTTGGAATTAAATCGAGTTAAAATTCCATAATTAGCGCCATTCACAAATTCATGCTGAATGGATTTTTCTTCGCTACCATTTAAGTAGGCGAGTGTTTTTTCTATTTCGATGATTGTTTCAAGATGTTCTGGAGATTTTAAGTTTGCCCGTGCTTCTTCTATGAAATTTGTAGACCGAATACGTTCTTTAAAATCAAGTTTTGGATTACGAATTAATCCTGCCGCAATAGCAATAACTGCTGGATCTCCTCCTGTAAAAGCTGATCGAATAATTCCATCAAATTTTCGAATCGTTCGTTCGTATTTGTCACCTTCAAGCCGCTTTAAATTAGGCATTGAGCGAATAGATGCAAGCGCGGCCATAGCAGTAGAACGAATAATCGGTTCTTCGTCTGTGCTCATATATCGCGCGAGTCGCGGATACTGACTTGGATATTCGCCAAGTGCTGAAATGAAAAATGCTTTTTCAAAACGGTCGTCTGTCTTACGCAATTCTAAGCGCAAGGAATCAACAACGCGATCTTTATAATCGGTATATCGGCGTCCAATATTTTTGAGTGAAGCGGCATAACAAATTGCACGTACTTCGGCAGGATAATCACCACGAGCTAATTTATTATACGTATTCATATCAGCTCCAGTACCAAATTGTTTTAAATACTGAGCAATACTTACTTGAAGCGATTGAGTGCTGCTCGGCATAATATCAAGCAGGGTTGGTTTCACGACTTTATAATCTGATTTATCCAGCGCACGAATTAAATTAATTTTTACTCGGTCGTCGAGATCTGCTCTTAATGCTGATAAAATAGTATTTGAATATTCGCTTCGATTGACATTTTTAAATGCAAGGGCTGCAAACATTCTGATATTCGGATCTTCATCTTTTAGTGCTTGCGAAAATGTAGTTGAATATTTATCCAAGTTTACATTTCGTAAGCGTCCGAAATAAGTTGCGGCCATAAATCGGGCTGCACTCGGATATTCTTGATCTTCTAAAATTGAATTCATTCGCGCATGACCTAATGTATCAGTCAAATTACGAAGCATAAATTGATAAATAGATCGAGTCTGCCCAATTAGTAAAGCTGTATCAGATATTTGATATGTAGTAACTCCAGCTACATATTTTAGTAATTCAATATCGCCAGTTTTGCCTACGGCTTCAAGCGCATGTTTTTTTGTAATAAAATCAAGCGAATCTTTTTGAAATGCTTGTATTAAATATGGCACAGCTTGTTGATCGCGTGTTTGCCCAAGAGCAAAAACAGCCATATGTCGCACCGCATCTACTTCATCATTTACATAAGAAGCAATACTATCGATAATTACACCATTCGTATTGGAAGCAATACTCCTTAGCGTTAGTAAACGAATATTGGGATTTGAAGAACGTAGTAAATCAAGTTGCTTATTAAAATTTCTTTTTTCTATAGCAGTTTGCACTGCTTGAATTTCCGAATTTGAGAAATCCAATTCTGTTTGTAAACTGTGATGTTCTTCTGCTGGCAAGCAGCCAGTCAAAACAAAGCCAGTTATTAATAGAAAAAAGAAATAAAAGCGACGCATGATTAGCTATTTTGTTCTCGTGCTTTTCGAGCTGCTCTAAAACTACCTATAAAAGCAACCATTGCTAAAATACCTGTAACGATCATAATACCGACTCTTACAATAGCCATTGTATCTCCTCGGCTGATTGAGCCTTTGAGCGGCATACCGAGGGATAATAAAACGAGTAATGTCAATAACACTGCGACATGCGCAATGATTTTGTTTTCTGACTTTACACCTGGTGTACATAATAATAAAATGACACCAAAAGCAACTGGAATCCAAGCAGTCGGGGATGCTGCACCAAGAGCTCCCCAAGTACCCAAACCTGCTAGTGCAAGTCCATTAATTAAATTCGCAATATGAGCTTTCATAAAATAATTCGTTTGATTTGTTATTTCCCTGCCTGAGCAGCCTTATACATATCCTCAGCAGCTGATTGATCAAATTGACCTAAAAAGCTTGCTTGAAAGATGTATTCCTTTTCGCCAATAACTTTAATGTGTCTAAAGTCGTAAAAGTTGAGAGAATCTACTTGTCTGAGATAAACAAATCCGTCTGAATCCTCTGTGATCATCTCTTTAAAGTATCGCTCTGACCGCACGTTCTCTTTTTGTAACCCAAGGAGCGAATCAAGATTAGTCGTCACAGCATCGTTTGAAATGACTTGAAGTTGATAGTCATCAGATCCCTTGATCAAAATCTCTGTAAACATCCCGCCGAGATCACTTTTTTCGACTTGGCTGCCTTCGGGCGCTGGCAATGTAATTGGCACGCCATATGGTGACAATGCAAGGTCTGGATATTGGGGTGCTTCATCTCCGCAGCTTGCGGTCAAGAATACAAATGAGAAAATGACAAAAAGTTTAGATACAGTCTTCATAGTGGCAATTTGCGCAAAGGTACTCTGATATCTGCGTATTCCGACTTCTCGTAAAATAACAAAAAAAGCCCATCACTGCATGAGTGATGAGCTTTCAATAAAGTGGAGCTGGAGGGAGTTGAACCCTCGTCCGGACAAAGGGTAATGCAGCGCGCTACATGCTTAGTTTAACGTTTGGATTGTCGAGTCATGGGTAGCTTGTCAAACAAAGCCAAGTCATGACCGTATCTCTTAATACACTAATAGTACAAAGACACTCCTACTAGCAGCCTGAAAGTTGGTTATATGCGACTGATGACTATATCAGACATCACATCAGCGGCACATCGCTTGCGTAAACTTAATTAGGCAGCGAGGGCGTAGTTAGACTCGCCATTTGAATTGTTGAACGAACGTTTTTACGGGTGTGTCGAACATCTCCCGACATGCTCACTACAAAACGGACTCTCCCGTCGATTCCTGTCAGCCCCATATGTTAAAGAACATCGCAAAAATGATGAAATCATCATCTCAATCATTTGCACATGCCCACCAATAACTAGAAGTCTCCCTTGAGAGTTCCGCTACTTAAAAACTTTTTAGAAAGACATACATTCGCAGACGATTTCAAAAACTGCGATCAATATGATGACTATAGCTGTAATACGAGAAGGAAAAGTGCCACCAGATTCAAGAGTTCCGCTCACGCCAGATCAATGTGCTCAGATCAACGCACTTCCTGATGTCAACGTCATTGTACAGTCGTCATCTGTGCGCACATTTAATGACGACGAATATGCAGCAGCTGGCCTTCAAGTCCTGGATGATATTTCGAGTGCAGATATTTTACTCGGTGTCAAAGAAGTGCCTATTGAGCAGCTGATAGCAGACAAAACCTACTTCTTCTTTTCGCACACGATCAAGGAGCAAGCATACAATCGACCATTATTGCTTGCCATACTTGAAAAGAATATCCGCTTAGTTGATTACGAAGTATTGACTGACGAACAAGGAAAGCGTGTCATTGCATTTGGACGATTTGCAGGAATGGTTGGTGCACACAATGGATTGCTGACATTCGGAAAGCGTACAGGAACATTTGATCTCAAACCGATGAATCAATGCTTCGACTATGCCGAAGCGAAGGCAATATATAAGACAATTGCTTGGCCGAAAATGAAGATCGTCACAACTGGAAATGGCCGCGTCGGCAATGGCGCTGTCGAAACACTGCTCGACATGGGCATCAAGCAAGTCAGCCCGAGCGATTTCCTCAATCAAGACTTTGATGAGGCAGTCTTTACACAGCTCGGCTGCCAAGAGTATGTCAAGCGCAAGGATGGCGCTGCATACAGCAATCAAGAATTTTATGACAATCCGCTTGACTTTGAGTCTGCATTTGAGCCGTACTCAAAAGTCGCAGATTTGATGATTAACGGCATTTTTTGGGATAGTCGAGCACCACAATTCTTTTCCGCAGAAGATATGGCAGCTGATGACTTTAACATCAAAGTCATCGCTGATGTAACCTGTGATATTGCGCCTGAAAGCTCGATACCATCGACGCTGCATGCCAGCACGATTTCTGACCCGATCTTTGGGTACGATCCCAAGACGCAGCAAATCGCCGAGCCGCATCAAGATCACTTCATCGACATGATGACGATCGACAATCTTCCGAGCGAGATGCCTCGCGATGCTTCAGCATCTTTTGGCGATCAGTTTATCAACTACGTATTGCCAGATTTACGCCAAGGAATCGACGCTCCGATCATCAAGCGCGGCACTGTAGCTGCAAATGGCGATTTGACGCTCAATTTTGAGTATCTCCGTGATTACGTCAATGGTTTTTCGTAGTAGAACCTAATTGATGTAATTGTGGGCCATCCGCCACTCGTCTTACTCGTGGCGGTCGCTATGCTTCGTGGCTCGCTCTTCGCTCGGCCGCTCATGCTGCGCACTCGCGTCTAGCCTTGCGGCTACCACTACGCAGCGCTTGTCCACTACTCATGTCATCGCGCCCCCGATGAGCGATTCTACACACTCTGTGGTCAAAAGGCTGAGGGATGGAAGGTGTTGTCTGAACTCCGAGTGACTGTAAGGAACTCGGAGAGAGTGCCGTACAGCCCGACCGCGCTTTGCGCGGGCAGCCCCGAATCTTTACAAATTCAAATAAATAGCGTAGATGTAGTATTCTTGCAGAAGTTTTTTACGAAAAGTTCACTAAAATTAATCTTATGAAAGTCGGAGTATATATAGATGCTTCAAATATCACACTCAACGGCGGCTATGCGATGCGCTATGACATCCTCAAGGAGTTTTGCTTGAAGGCTGGCGAAAATCCAATTAGGCTCAACACGTATCTTGCCTATGACGATAAGCGTGCGCAAGAAGATTTTGAATATCGCCGCAATCAAGACGCGTATTCGAGCGTTTTGAGGAGTTTTGGTTTTAAAGTGGTGCGAAAAAATGTGCGCCGCTACGAGACTGAAGACGGCACATTCAATGTCAAGGGCAATGCTGATCTCGATCTCGCTGTCGATATTTTGCTTCAATCACGCCATCTGGACAAAATTTACATTTTGACAGGCGATGGTGATTTTGGTCGCGTCGTCAGCGCTGTGCAAGACTACGGCACACGTGTCGAGGTCATTGCATTTAAGAACGTGAGCAGCCAGCTCGTGCGTACAGCTGATATGTTTACATCAGGTTTTGTGATCCCAAATCTTGTCGAGATCAAAGGTCAAGATGGCGAGCGGAATCAGCCCGCTGAAGATTGGGGCAAAACATCTACGTACATCAGAGGCGAGTGTTATAACATTAGCGAAGGCTACGGGTTTTTACGCTACTATGATCTTGACTTTCAGAGTCATCAGATTTTCTTCCACTTCAGTGAGCTGCCAGATGGTCGTCCACCAAAGATGAATGGCATTTACGAGTTTCGTATTGATGAGGGTGATAAAGGCCTCCTTGCTAAGGATATGACATATATCACTTAATCAGATCAAAAATTGTTTTGCTGCGAGGGCTACATTCCAAGATGAAATGTAGCCCTCGCGACATTTTGGGATATAGAATTCTATTTGGTAGGGCTTCTGCGGTATATTACATTTGTAAGTCTAACTATTTTAAACAATCATAACCAATTACAATGAAGTACACGTTTACTTTACTTCTTGCTTTTGTTGCGACTTTGCCAGCTCTGATGGCAGCTCCGCCTTCAGTAAGCAAAAAGCAATCTCATGCGTTTAAAGCTAACATCCACGAGATTTGCTACAACTACGACAATGCTGATGATTTCTATATGGCTCGCAATGCTGAGCAAGTGCGCACGATCCTGGAAAATCACCAGCGTCAAGCTGCGACAACAGTAATTCCTTTGGGGTCTTCATATAACATCTACAGTGCGATCCTCAACACTCCAAATCAAGTGTCGTATGATCCAAATATCAACTCTGTTTCATTCATCCACAGACAAAATTTTGGTGAGCCAGGTGGATCAGGCATTATCAGCTATGATTATTCAATCGATGGCGGTGCAACTTGGGATGCAAACAACAAGCAAATCACACCAACACTCGAACTAGCTCCAGGTAACACTGGTAATGGAAACCGTTATCCAAATGGTGCTATCTACAATCCAATAGGAAATACGAACCCAGCGAATGCTTATTTCGTAGGTGTCGGCCCAGCTCTACACACTGATCCACTCAACGGTAATGGTTGGGGATGGGAGTTTGTCGCAAGCTCGAGTCTCGTTTTTGATGCTGCTACAGTCAATGAGGCATATTATACGAATGCTGATACAACGATCTTCCATCCATACGCTCTTCAGCAAAATGCTGCTGATGGTTCGCTATGGTATCTCTCTGTTACTCTCGATACAGACAATGCTTCTGTTGCTGATTACAGTGCCTTTTATGCAACGAAGTTGACTTGGGATGCAGGAACTTCTTCTTTCACACGTACAGTAGCAGGCACTATCGCTGCTGATTACACTGGTCTTACAGGCGCTGCTACAGTTGGAGGTAATGCTTCTGACTGGGGTCTTGCTTTTGGTCCTGATGGCAATACAGGATATGCATTTTTCGTAGGTCCTGACAATACACAAGACACACTCGCTTTCTTGCCTGTAATGTTTAAGACAACTGATGCTGGTGCTTCATGGACTAAAGTTGGTTCTTTTGATTACAACAATACACCTGGTATGAGTGCAATCGTTCCTGCTGTCGATCTTGATGGCGATGGTACTTCTGACCCGATTGGTACTGCTCCTCAGATTCCATTCTTCTCTGCAGTTGATGCAGTCGTAGATGCTGATGGTTATATCCACTTTGTAGCAGAAGTATCTGGTAGTGCTACATATGCTGCTGGTGATGTTTCGAATGCTGATCTTGGCTCACGTTGGATCGGTCGCTTTACAAATGATGTCTACCACGTATACGAAAATGCAAGTGGATGGAATGCTGACTACGTCGCAAACATTGATGTAGATGGTGGTACTGTTGGTACTGTAGAGAATCTATACAGTCACCCGAATATCACTCGCACAGCTGCTGGTGATGTCGTTATGATGACTTGGTCAAACACAGATACATTAACATCAGGTATCACTACAAATGACGCTCCTGATGTGTATGGTTATGCTTACCGCTTAACTGATGGTTTTGTTGCTGGTCCAGACAACTTAACTGCTGGTACTGACGGCGAGCAAGTTGCTTATTGGCCTAAAACTGCTCCAGTCTGTATTACAAATGGAGATGACAAAGACTTTGAGTTCTGTATTGCATTTGCAACACCTTCTGATGTTGCTGACGATTTAGCGCAGCTTGACTACTTCTACTTGAAAGGAACTGGTTTTAATAATACAGATTTCTATGATCGTTCGTTTGTATCTACAAATGAGCTTGAGCCATTTGCTGCTGAAGTGCGTTTATTCCCTACTCCAGCGACTACAACATTGAATATCAACCTCGGAGAAGCTTTTGACCAAGGTGTCAATCTTACTGTTGTTGATATGAATGGTCGTTTGATCGAGCGTATTCAAGCTAGACAAGAAAACACAACTCTTGATGTATCATCATATACTCAAGGAATGTACTTCGTACGTGTCCTTTCTGACAATGGTCAGATCAGCAAGAAATTTACTGTTCTTCGCTAGGATTTAATTCGACTCTTTTCTGAGTCATTCGCCCACAAGCAAATTGCTTGTGGGCGTTTTTATTTGGAATAGGATTGAGTACAAGTCTCCTCAAAATGTGTCAATCTTGATACACTTGACAGCTTTGTGATTTTTTTTGACGTGTTATACTGTATATTTACCTTAACTAATCATTCACATATTCATCTACTTATGAAAAGGTTTACTCTTCTTTTGGTAGGGATGGCGTTTACGACACTCGCATTTGCGAAAAATGTCCCAACAAACAATCTCTACCCTGTCCACATCAAGGACTTGATCGCTGGCGCACACCACGCTGACAATCATCAGTATGCACAACATGCTGCCCCAAATCAAGCAATTTCGCCTGCCCTGGCTCGTGCAACGACAGTCATTCCTTTGGGATCTTCATTTAATCCATTCTCGACTCTCTTGCCGACACAGAATGAATTGCGCTACATGCCTGCACTCAACTCTGTTGCATTCGGTCACCGTCAAAATGCAGATGCTCCTGCTGGTGGATCAGGTGTCATCAGCTACGATTACTCTATCGATGGTGGATCTACTTGGGATGCAAGCAACAAACAAATTACTCCTGCACTCGGCGAAGGAACATTTGTAAGCAATGGTAATCGCTACCCGAGCTCAACAATCTGGAATCCAGCAGGAAATACAAATCCAGCAAACGCGTACTTCGTATCTATCGGAGCTGCACTCCACAATGACCCACTCAACGGGAATGGTTGGGGTTGGCACTTTGTAGCATCTTCGCCTCTCGTATTTGACGGCACTGGAATCTCAGAGAAATACTATACAAATGCTGACTCAACAGTTTACATTCCGTTTTCATTGACAAACAATACTGCTGACAATTCATTGTGGTATACTGACCTCAAACGTAATGCTGATTTAACTGAAGCAGCACAAGGTTGGGATCCAGTAACCGCTTATAAATTGGAGTGGGATGCAGGTACATCGTCATTTGTACGCTCTGTTGGTGTCGATATTACTCCTGACTTTACAGGTGTAGCAAGTGCAGATGTTTTTGTGGTTTCTCCTATGATCGAGTTTAGCCCTGATGGTCAGACAGGATACATTGTGTATCGTGGTTCTGATGCCGGTAATCCTCGCCTTGTTGATAAACCTATTATCTACAAATCAACTGATGCCGGTGCAACTTGGACAAAGCAGCCTTTTGTTGACTACTCAACTTTAGACACGCTTATTTCTCTTACGATTCCATCAGATGGGCAAGCTGGTCCAGCTTTACCATACTTCTGTAACAACTATGATATTACTGTTGATGCTGATGGTGAGCTTCACATTTTTGCTTCGATGTTAAGTGGTTTCTCTTCTGATCCAGATTCAACTGGATTCATTTATGCTGGTCGTGGCAACAGAGAAATGTTCCACTTCCAAACTGATGGTGTAAACTGGGAAGAAAATCATGTTAGATGGTGGAATATCGACGATGGAAATGTTGGTGACGGATCAACTGATGCTGCTGTTGAAGATCAAACACAAATCAGCCGTACAGAAGATGGCTCTATTATCTTGATGTCTTGGTCAGAAACAGATACATTAACTGCTGGTATCACTACAAATGATGCTCCTGATGTTTGGGGTTTTGCCTACCGTGATCTTGATGGTTTTGTTGCAGGTCCTAAAAATTTGACAGCTGGTACTGATGGTGAGCAGGTCGCATATTGGCCAGCAATGTCACCTGTATCAATCACTGGTGGTGATGACTACGACTATGAGATGCCGATTGTTTTCGCAACTCCATCAGATGTAGCAAATGCACTTGCTCAAATCGATTATTATTACCTCAAAGGTGTCGGTTTCAATTTGAATGAGTTCTATGATCGTTCATTTGTAGCTACAAATGAGCTTGACCAATTTGCTCAGTCAGTACGTCTCTTCCCTACTCCAGCGACGACGACGATGACTGTTGATCTCGGTGAAGCATTTGATCAAAACATCAATGTCGCGATCATTGATATGAATGGTCGCCTCATCGAGCGTATTAATACAAACAATCAGCAAGTAACTCTTGACGTATCAGGCTACTCAAATGGTATGTATTTCGTCAATATCACTTCTGATAAAGGTCAAATTAGCAAGAAGTTTACTGTACTTCGCTAAGATGATTTTTGACTCAATTTGAGTCAATCAGCCCGACATTGCAGCTGCGATGTCGGGCTTTTTTATTGAATCGAATTGAATTATGGGCCATGCTGCTTCGCAGCACCGCGCTGAT
>JAHDHF010000274.1 GCA_020631455.1 Saprospiraceae bacterium | reverse complement strand
TGAACGCTCCTCACGTGAGATACCAAGAGCGGTTACGACAATATCGTCGAGTGTTTCTACGTCTTCGCTCATTGTCAAATTGACAATGTTGCTCGCGCCGAGAGCGACAGATTGATCGGAGTAACCGATGTAAGAGAAGACAAGCGTCGTGCTGCCTTCAGGGACATTGATCGAGTACTTACCATTAATGTCAGTATTGACACCAATGTCTGTACCTTCTACCATGACCGTTGCACCGACGAGACCTTCGCCAGTATCATCAGTCACAGTCCCTTGAACGGTGCGCTGCGCCAGAGCCATGCCTGCAAACAGTACCACCATTGCTAGTAACAGTGAAAGTCGTTTCATAAGGATCCTGATTTTTGTTTAGGGATTTTTAACGAATAGCTGCAAAAGTATGCCCTTTGAAGCAATTTACCACGATCTAACACGAATTTCCTTAAAGGGTTTTAACACATTAACGCAATCAAACAATATTCACACAATCGCATCTACAATGGCTATATACATCACTTTAGGTCAGCATATGAATACTTTTGATGTCACAAACAGCACTGCTTAGACTAAAGTTGCAAGCAGCGTTTGTACATCTGTATCGTGTTATGTAAGCCGTAGTACAACGAATCTGAGATCAATGCTTGACCGATTGAGACTTCATCGAGCGTCGGAATTGCCTCGCGATATACCTTCAAATTCATTAAATTGAGGTCGTGGCCAGCATTGACACCGAGGCCTAGATCAGCGGCACGTCGAGCAGCCTCGATATGTGCTTCAAGCTCAGGAATATGCCTCTTCGCATAGCGCTTTGCATAGACTCCAGTGTACAGCTCTACTCGATCTGCGCCTACTTCGGCTGCTCCTTCGATTATTTTGATAGCTGGATCAGCAAACAAGCTCACTCGAATACCAGCAGCTTTTAATGTTGCTACAACATCCGACAACAAATACTTCTGACCGATCGTATCCCAACCATGATCTGATGTCAGTTGATCTGGAGCATCAGGCACAAGCGTGCATTGATGCGGCTTGACTTCGAGTACGAGCTCCATAAATCGATCATTCGGGTAGCCTTCTACGTTAAACTCCGTCTGCACGACCGATTTAAGATCGCGGACGTCTTGATACCGTATATGCCGCTCATCCGGTCGCGGGTGCACAGTAATACCATCAGCACCAAATGCCTCACAATCACGAGCCACTCGTAGCAAATCTGGCAAGTTGCCTCCACGTGCATTCCGCAGGAGTGCGACCTTATTAATATTGACACTGAGTCTTGTCATGGTCGCAAATTATGACAAGTCATTTTCTTAATCATAATTATTTGGGCAGCCGCTACTCGCCTCGCTCGTAGCGCCGCGCTATCCGCAGTACGGTAGCCTAGCCGCCTTCACTACGTTCAGGCGTCCGCTTCGCTTCGCTCGCGCTGCTTCTATCGCTGCTGCATACTA
>JAHDHF010000273.1 GCA_020631455.1 Saprospiraceae bacterium | reverse complement strand
TCAAGCTACAGCAGCCTGACCGTCTCGGAGGCAATATAGAAAGAGCGTTAAACTATTGACTTAGAACCGCCTGGCATAAGCAATTGAAAGAATATCCGTATCTTCCAAGCGGGTATAATCTGCCCGAATACCGTCATTCCCTGTAAAATCGAACTGAACGCCAACACCATATGCGATATCATCGGCCTTTTCTGAAACACTTGCTGCAGCACTGACGCCTCCGAGCGACGCTGTGACATCGGCTGTACCCGTTGCCTGCCCATAACCAATACGTGCAAAAATATCGAATTGTTCTGAAACCGGGAATATACCTCGAGCGAACGCGATATAATAGTCATCGGCTTCGATCCCGATATTTGTATCCACATTAACGATGGATCCTAGCACATCAACGGGTACCTGACGATTGAAATCATCACCGCCTACGCCAAATCCAGCCTCACCTTCAATAGCAATATAATCATTAAACCTATAGCCGATCCGACCATTGATGAGTGTCAAGTCTGCCTGCTGAACCCCAAGATCAACAACCTGTCCCTGTATTTCTGTATCGGTCAAATCCTGCTCGGTAGACAAGATTGTACCGCCAAGATTGATATAGAGACCGTCTTTGTCAGCAGCGCTCGCAGCCCCGGCAACAACCAAACAAAGCATCGCAGCACCCGCGAAGGTCAAAACCCTAAACATAATTTCTCCTAAAATCCAACTTCGGATCTCGATATGTGATTAAATCTGTATGGATTTTGAACAAAAAATTTAGTCAATAATAAAAAGTTAGCTAGGTTCGATTATTTGGGTTTAGAATTATCAACACAGAACTATGGCAAATTTGTGAGGCGCATAGACCTGCTGGTCTGATTTGGACATGATCTTCAAGAAGATATTTGCCACAATAATGGGGACCACCTCAGCCTGTTGACCACGAATTTTGAGCGCATACATTGAATTACATCAATTAAATAACATGCATTAAGATCTTCACTTGCTTCTCTTATAAAAGACTTAATGTCTTAACCATAGGCATAGAGTCGAGTTCCACCTCAATGAATGCAGAGGATCCAGCGGTGCCAGAAGACGTACTCATATTGCAAAAAAAAGACGAACTTCAAAATCTTTCACAATTATACAATCCTCATGATTGCAAGCTTTCGCCTCTCGCGAAAGAGACGATGATTGAAAATCTCACTGCCAGGAATGAGAGTCTGCTTCAGACTATTGAAGATTTGAAACTACAATTGAAGAATATGACTGATGATTTTTCAAAAAAACTCGAGATACATAACAAACATAGAAACACTCTGGCCCGTGAAAATTTGGGATTAGAAAGCGACGTAAAAACGTTACAAGAAAATCTTAAAGAGTTGAATTCGCAAAAAAAGATCCTTGAAAAGTCTGTGACCCAGAAAAACTCGGAGCTCAAAAGTGTCAATAAAGCACTGAACCTCAAATCAGACCAACT
>JAHDHF010000272.1 GCA_020631455.1 Saprospiraceae bacterium | reverse complement strand
ACTCAAGTTTCGGCAGTTACTTCATAGAAATTCGCGCTGAAATTTTGAAAGAATTGATCCATTTCTTCAGCCCTATCGATGATATCAATTAATGGTATTTTGAATGTTTGTGCTATCATTTGGATTAGTGCAAAGACATGGTTCCAAAAGTTTTGCATGACGGTAGGACTAATCCAATTGCTAGAGACGTCACGGAAGAGACCACCGATTGACTCGTGTTGATTGACCGCTTTGATCTCGGATAGGAAATTGTAGGTCATCAAGACTTGAGTTGTGTCGGCGATTTGAGCATCAAAGTCTCTGGATTGACATTTGCCTAGTTGTAGATGTTGTTTGAGTTCTTTGTAAGAGGTTTCGATTGCCCACCGATTCTGATAAATTTGATAAGCTCTAATCGCTGGGAGTGACAGATCGGTTGTAGCAAGCGCTTGCCACTTGCTACCTCGACTCTTAGGTTTGTAGAACATGAGCTTTATGGCATTTCCTTTAAAGAATACTTTTACCTCAAAATATTGTAATCGCATTTTCCGGCAGTATTTTCGGTTCTTAGGGGCTTTGAATTTTTTGAGTATTTGATGAAGCTGATAAGACTTTCCCTGATATTCATATTTCCAGTTGTTGAATTTTGGTCGGGAAATTATGTCTAGCCTATTGCACATAGCAAGACTGAGCAAGTCTTGGCAGAAGAACCAAGAGTCAGCTAATATGTATCGGGCCTTAAAGCCTTTACGTATTGCTCGCTGAATCATTTGTTTTGCCACAATTGTTTTCTTCATTAGGCATTCAGTGATTCGTTTGAAGCCAGGGCACAGCTTGTCCCTCAACTTGGTGTAGCGCTTTTTCAGGGTAGATTCTTTAAGACCAAAGGTGCCCTTCTTCCCTTTTTCAGCATGTATTGAAAAATCGACGTGAAGCACATTCTTTCCTGTCCAAAGTATGAGATTTAAGCATTTATATCCAAGTAGGGATTTATGTTCTTTGTGTGAGAAGATCCGGCTGATCATTTCCATGCATTTACCGCGTTTGAGCAGGTCGGTATCATCAACTATGAGGCAAGGTACATTAGCAGGATCAGTAGCATCACAATCAATTGTGACGGAACCCAGGCAAGACATGGCTTGCCCAATCAACAAATTCCTCCAATTAATATAAGGATTGTTTTGAATCTTGTAAACAACGTCTTTGCCGAATGGTAGTAGTTTGGCTAAGTCAATGCTAAAGAGTTGATGTATTGAGGTGACCGCAAACAACTTCATGATAATCAATAGTCGTATCAACGATGCGCGGCAGTTATGTATTTGGGCAGGTTTAGGTAACCGATGAAAGTAGCATCGATTGATGTTGTTCAGCATTTGCGTGCTGAAATGCCCAGAATTCTTGATCGTACTTTTGAGGTCATCCAAATATTTGTTACCTTTCATTGGGAGCTTTGTTTTTTGTTGTTTCAACCATAAGATACTG
>JAHDHF010000271.1 GCA_020631455.1 Saprospiraceae bacterium | reverse complement strand
AATCATTGGGGCCAAGGCGACCAATCGGGATGCCTACTTTATTTTCTCTGATATGCTCTTCCAGATAAATCAAGCTTTCATTAAGCTGTACGCTGATGGAGCTTCCTAGGGCTGTACCTCCATTTTCAATAAAATTATTTTTTAAATCCCCATTCCATTGCGTGGCAATAGTGGATGCTTTTGCAAGCATATGATCGACTAGGGCTTGCAAGAAAGCCAGTCTTTTGGTGTCGCCATTGAAATAGGCCAAAGCATTCTCACTGCCGTAGAGCATATAATCCAAGGCTGGAAATCCATTGGCGCGTTGCTGGGCAGTAGTATTGAAATTGTAGGACTCGTTTTGGATCAGATTTTCCAATAAGGCAGTGTCAATAGGATAGAGATTGGTTGTGCTGACGAGCCCTTGATTCGCTGTAGCAAAGTAATTATGAACAGCAGCGGCTTGGTAAGCTAGATTGGCTGATCGATAGGCTGCTTTTAATTCAGTTAAATCGGTAGTATTTAAAGTAGAAGAAAACTGACTGACAGTATTGGACAATTGTCCCATTTTAGCCTGATAATTATTCATGCTAGGCAGGATGACTTCAGTCACTTGATTGGTTAATAAATCGGTGAAATCGTTTGCTGTTGGTATCTCGCCACTATCTGCATTATCATCACAAGCAAGAAACGAAAAGGCTAGTATGAATAATCCCAACAAAGAATAAAGACACCAATTTTTCATCTTTTTATATTATAAATTTTCTTTTAATACTGGTCAAAAATCAATGGCACCAAAACCGGGATAAGATTGATCGAGCAAATCTTTGGCTTGCTGCATTTGAGCGTCGTTGACCTCCCAAAGGTTGATCTCGTAGATGCCATTTAATGAAACATCGGTAGCAGACCAGCCTAAAATTTTTAAAACCTCATGTGCTTCCGAAGCGGTCAAGCGTCCTTCCGAATTGAAGGACAAAGCATATATAAAGGCCAAAGCTTCCGATAAATGATGCAATTTGTCTTCATCGGTCAAGTCGGCAATGGCGCTGTTCAAATAATGAAAAGCAGCAGCAGCCAAGCCCAGCTCGGTATATAGTTTGATGTCAGCCCTAGCGGCTTCATAAACCGCTTCATTGGTGCTTTCATCAGATGGGCCAAATCCTTCACCAGCTTTCAAAGCCGCTCTGCCAATAATGAAAGCGTTCATCAATTTCTTCGCTAAGTGGACGCCAAAAGCGGCCTCCGTTTCATCACTGAAATCGAAAGTGTAGTTGGCCAGGAATTGCCCGTCCCCATTCGAGGTGTTACTTGCATTAGGATAGGTCAAAGGATGTGCTCCAAAGTATCCAAAGACCTCGTCGAAGCGGTGCTGTCTATCGCTGCCATATGCTGCATAATCTGTTCCAGCGGCTGATTGATTATTCCCTTTCGTGTTTGCTGCCCCTGCTTGGGTAGGGCGCAAGTAGTCATCGACCATTTGATCATAAAAAACAG
>JAHDHF010000270.1 GCA_020631455.1 Saprospiraceae bacterium | reverse complement strand
GATCGCACGACTATCGCGATTGATATGCCGCTACATGGTCAGAGCAAAAAAATCACCAATAAAAACTGGCAGATGCAAGATTGTGCAGATATGCTTCTTGAGATATTAGACTCACTTCAGCTCGATTCCTGCTATGCAGTTGGGCATTCATGGGGCAGTATGACAATACTTCGCGCAGCGCATCACCAGCCCGAGCGATTCGTCTCAGTCGGCTTCTGCAATATGCCTTACGAGGCAGGCAGCTTTGGGGCAAAAATGCAATTCGGTTTTCAGCATTCAGCGCTTCTGTTTCGATCATTTTATGCCAATCAAGTTGCAAAAGCCATGATGAGTGAGGAGAGCCGCACACAGCATCCAGAAGCTGTTCAATATTTAAAGAATTCACTCAATCAGCTTACCAATAAAGAAATACAAAAAACAGATAAAGCAGTCATTACCACAGTCCAAAGTGGGCAGCCATATCTCGATGCTATTCAAGTGCCAGCCCTCGCGCTCAAAGGGAAAGACGATTATGTTCCGACTCCTCCCAACATCAAAACAACAATTGTAGATGGTAAGCATACCAGTCCACTTGAGCAGCCGCAAGCAGTATTAACATTTATTCAAGAAGTCATAAATAAGAAATGAAAAAGAAAATTTCAAATAAATGGTTTCTTAGAACTCATGTATTTTTGAATGCAATAATTTTAATAGTACGGAGATGATTTTAAATGGAAGAGTATATACGCAAAAAATGATTCGGCAGATTATCACGATGCGTGATAATGACCTCAAACTCCGTGACAGGCTACTTCAACTAAATGCACTGAATGACGGCTATAATTTGAAAATGGAAGCCTTGCACATAGCCAACTCCAAACATCTTGAGACATTCATCAGAACAATTGGATTTCCATCAATACCGCGAGTTGGTGTCGAAGCAGCTTTTGCAGCTCATCTCATTATTCAACATTCAATTTCTCGACCTGACTTTATGAAATACTGCGTCAAAATCCTGGAGTTAGAAATGCTTGATGCCGATTATTTGAAAAGATTTCATGCTTCTCTGACAGATCGCATTGCATATTTCGAGGGGCGAGATCAACTATACGGGACACAATTTGATTGGGATGAAGAAGGGCAGCTTTCTCCGCTAAAATATGATGATATAAATCTTGTAAATGAGCGCCGTAAAAAAATCGGTTTAAATACACTCGAGGAGCGCATACAAGAGATAAGAGAAGAAGCTGCTCAAGAAAATTCGAAGTCGCCATCAAACCCAGAGCAAAAAGCAAAACAATTTAATCGCTGGCGGAAACGCGTTGGCTGGATTTAATGAAAAATATTTTCTCGGCTGAGGGATAGTAGGCAGCACTCGCTTGCGAGTGGATTTTTTTGCTTTAAGTTGCCACGTACTTTAGTGAGTGGTTTTAGCAAAAAAAGCTAGGCACCGTACTGCCGAATAGCCCGACCGCAGCTTTGCTGCGGGCAGACCCACATC
>JAHDHF010000269.1 GCA_020631455.1 Saprospiraceae bacterium | reverse complement strand
TACAGTGTATAGTTGAACCATTTGGGGAATATTTTATCGCATTGGAAATAAGATTAAAGAGAATATTCTTAATCATTCGTTTATCCGAAAATAGTAGCAATCCATCTTCTTGATGCGTGATAAGTAGTTGCTGCTCTTTTTTGATATAATCCCCTTTGATTTCGTCCTGTATTTCTTGGCAAAACTCATGCCATGAAAACTCCGTCAGTTTCAACACAACGATACCTTCTTCGAGCTTGCTCAAAGACAGAAAATCATTAAGAATACCTGTTAAATTTTTGACCGCCGATTTGATACGTGCTACGTGTTTTTCTCGCTTATCTTGTTGCCCTTCTAAGGTATATCGAGCAATCAGTCCTGCCGAGGAAAGTATAGAACTCAAAGGCGTACGAAATTCATGCGAAGCCATCGAAACAAAGCGCGATTTCAGCTCACCAAGTTCTTTTTCTTTTTCGTAAGCGGTACGCACTTCCTGTTCTTGTAAGCGAAGGGCTTCTTCTGCTTTATGGCGAATGTCTATTTCTCGTTCCAGTTGCTTATTGGTATCTAGTAAGCGATTGACTGCGCTGGAGAGTTCTTCTGTACGCGCACCGACTTTTTGTTCGAGTTCTTCATTAAGATGAAAAAGCTGCTGCTGTGCTTCTTCTAAATCGCTCACATCATGGATGAAGCCCGTATAAACGCGACGCTCATCCATCCATACTTCGCTTACACTCAGACGGAAAGGAAATATAGTACCATCCTTTCGGAGTCCTTGTACTTTGCGACCGATACCAATGATTTTCTTGATGCCTGTTTCACGGTAATTGTTCAGATAGCCATCATGCTCTCCATGATAAGGCTCTGGCATCAACATTTTGATATTATGCCCAATTACTTCTTCGGATTCATAGCCAAAAAGCGAGGCCGCCGCAGGGTTCACCGCATCGACTATGCCGCGCTCGTTGATGGTAATGATACCATCAATTGCATCCTCAAAAATCGCTTCTAGCAAGCGATAGGTTTCGGATGTATTATTTTGATTGAATAGTTTCTTCAATGTTGGTTTATTCATTTCGTTCTGTGAAAATTTTGGTGGTCAAGTCTGTTTTTTGCAAAATGAGTTAGTGGAACGGTCGAGCTTTTGCAAAAAACAGGCTTGATTCGCCATCAAAATTTTCACAGAACCAGACATTCAATGATGACTTTCGACAAAGTTACGCGCCAACTGCTCTGACTTGAACTGACGAAAATCACCCCTTTTACTGACAGCACTCATCGCTGAACTTTGGAAATGCTTGCAACTTGCAGTCATATTTAGAACACAAAACAAAATTGAAGCAAGCATGAATATACTCACACCAATATCAGCAATAATGACGACGGACTTAGTGACCGTCAATCCGAAAGATACGCTTTCGTCCGTAAAGCACAAATTCGATGCACACTCAATACATCATCTACCCGTAGTGCGCTATAAGGAGTTGGTAGGAATCATTAGCAAATCGGACT
>JAHDHF010000005.1 GCA_020631455.1 Saprospiraceae bacterium | reverse complement strand
GCGGCGAAGACTTCGTCAAAAAAGCTGCCGAGCAACAAGCCGCCGAACAAGCACTCCGATCTCTAGGTGTACCGATCTTCGATCAATAATTATTTTGTAGTGGGCCATCCGCTCGCTCTGCTCGCGGTCGCTATGCTACGTGGCTCGCTGTTCGCTCGGCCGCTCCTAGAGCTTCGCTTTTCGTCGCGTCTGCTGCGCACCACTTCGCAGCGCTTGTCCAAATAAATTTACTCAACAAGGGAATCATAGATTTCGAATTCTTGTTGACTTGATTTTTCGTTCCAGAAAAACAAGAAAAGTGCTACTGCTATTGGCAGGATCATATTCACGCACATAAATAATATATTTTCTACGAAAGGCTCGAACCGCAATTTTGCTGAATAAAGCATATAGAAGTGGACAACTGCATAGAGAATTAGAAAACCAGAGAGAAATACTGAAGCTATTTTCCTGCGAGAAAAAGAGAATAGCATCGATAATGAAAACAGAATAACAAACAATACACGAATCAATAAATCAAGTTGACTTGATACTGTATAGTTTTGACTCATAGAATACCTTAGTTCGTAATATAAATGTACTACATTGACAAACACTAAATTGAAAAATATGTGGCCGAATAAAACGAGAATAGAAATCCATATTGGAATTGCTATTTTCCCAAATTGATTTATTTCTAATTCTTTCATAAGCTCTTTTGAGAATCCAAGTGTAACTAGAAAGAGAGAGAAAAAAATTAAATTTATAAACTCAAAGCCTTGTGTTAGAAAAGCAATGAAAGAAGTCTCTGACCATTGATTTAATAAGACATATACAATATGTTCATTGCTGTAAATATTCATCACAAATGAAAAGGCAGCTAGTATAAATAAGAATGACCTTGAAATTGGCTGCTTAAAAATTAACAGTAATCCAACAAACATGAGCATCATCTTACGAACAACTTCAAATTCTTCGTGTCCTATACCGGGGGATTTCATTTCAATTCCAAATCCGTATGAATATGAAAATGAAAAAACACCAAGCAAGGCAATGGCAGCTCCAAATAGTTTGTGTAAGCTCAATTAGAAACGATTTATACATTGAAAGATAGATCAAATCTTTCGGCATAGGGATAGTAGGCAGTGGCGCACAGCGTCAGACCGAAGGGCCGAGCGAACAGCGAGCTGCCGAATAGCCCGCCGCAAGGCGTAGCCGCAGCGGATGCCCCAAACCCTTCATTTTTGCTTGCTTATCTCGAACCAATTTGAATTACGAGGCCTTGTAGCAGTACACGAGTGTATGAGAAATGAAAGTGTTATTTTCGCAGCCTCAATTACTCACTTACGATAACCAGTAACCAATCAGTCTATGGCTTTTGATATCGATATGATCAAAGACGTGTACAGCAAGCTCCCTCAGAAGCTTGAAGCTGTGCGTGCGACGCTCAACCGTCCGTTGACGCTCGCCGAAAAAATCCTCTATACTCACCTGCATGCGGAGTCGCCACTCCAAGAATACACACGAGGAAAAGATTACGTCTTTTTTGCACCTGATCGTGTCGCTATGCAAGATGCCACAGCGCAGATGGCCTTGCTCCAGTTTATGATGGCTGGCCGCAACAAGACTGCTGTACCATCGACTGTACACTGTGATCACTTGATCCAAGCAAAAGTGGGTGCTGACAAAGACCTTACTCGTGCAAACGATGAGAACTCAGAAGTTTACGATTTCTTATCACAGGTTTCAAATAAATATGGCATTGGCTTCTGGAAGCCAGGTGCAGGAATCATCCACCAGACTGTCCTTGAGAATTATGCATTTCCAGGCGGCATGATGATCGGTACTGACTCACACACACCAAATGCTGGTGGTCTCGGTAAGATCGCGATCGGTGTCGGTGGTGCTGACGCTGTCGATGTGATGGCTGGTATGCCGTGGGAGCTCAAAATGCCGAAACTCATCGGTATCAAACTTACTGGCAAGCTCAGCGGCTGGACATCTGCTAAAGATGTCATCCTCAAAGTAGCGGGCATCTTGACTGTAAAAGGTGGTACAGGTGCTATCGTCGAGTACTTTGGCGAAGGCGCGCAAAGCCTCTCTTGTACTGGAAAAGGCACAATCTGCAACATGGGTGCAGAGATCGGTGCGACGACATCGACATTTGGGTATGACGCATCTATGGCACGCTACCTTAAAGCAACAGATCGTGCAGACGTCGCAGCTTTATGTGATTCTGTAGCAGAGCATCTTACTGGAGATCAAGAGTGCTACGACAATCCTGAGAAATACTTCGATCGTGTGATCGAGATTGATCTCAGCACACTCGAGCCGCACATCAACGGCCCATACACGCCAGATCTTGCTTGGCCAATCAGCGAATTTGCTCAAGCGGTAAAGGACAATAACTATCCGCCAGTACTAGAAGTTGGCCTCATCGGGTCATGCACAAACTCAAGCTACGAGGATCTCGATCGTGCTGCTTCGCTCGCGCGCCAAGCAAAAGCGAAGAACCTCAAAATGAAAGCTGAATTTACTGTTACGCCTGGTTCAGAGATGATTCGCCACACAGTGGAGCGAGATGGTTTGATCGAAGTATTTGAAGAAGTGGGCGGCGTCGTTCTTGCCAATGCTTGCGGACCGTGTATCGGTCAGTGGGATCGCCACACAGATGATCCAAATCGTGCAAATTCGATCATCACATCGTTCAACCGCAACTTCTCGAAGCGGAATGACGGAAATCCGCAGACGCGTGGATTCGTTGCTTCGCCAGAGATCGTGACAGCAATGGCGATTTCAGGAGACATGTGCTTCAATCCGCTCACGGATACGCTCACAAACGAAAACGGCGAGCAAGTTAAACTCGATCCACCTACAGGTGTCGAGCTACCGCCAAAAGGTTTTGATGTCGAAGACGCTGGTTTTATCGCTCCAGTAGCAGATGGTTCTGGTATTGAAATTAAAGTCAATCCAGAATCTAATCGCCTCGAGTTGTTGACGCCATTTACGCCGATGCAGACAAGCGAAGTCGAAAACATGCGCATTTTGATCAAAGCAAAAGGCAAGTGTACGACAGACCACATCTCAATGGCTGGACCATGGTTGAAATTCCGCGGCCACCTCGACAATATCTCAAACAACTGCCTCATCGGTGCGATCAACGCATACAACGAGCAGCCAAACAATATCCTCAACGTCGAAACTGGCGAATATGGAGCTGTGCCTGATACAGCACGCTGGTACAAAGCCAACAATATCGGTACAGTCGTCTTTGGTGAAGAAAACTACGGCGAAGGATCAAGCCGCGAGCATGCTGCGATGGAGCCGCGCCACCTTGGTGTCAAAGCTGTCATCGTCAAGAGTTTCGCTCGTATCCATGAGACGAATCTCAAGAAGCAAGGAATGCTCGGACTGACATTTGCCAGCCCGAAGGACTACGATCTCATCCGCCAAGATGACAAAGTAAGCATCATCGATTTTGCTGACTTTACGCCAGGTGTACCGCTCACAGTGCGCCTCGATCATGCTGATGGCACGAGCCACACATTCAAAGTCAATCACACGTATAATGCTGCTCAAATCGACTGGGTACGTGCCGGCTCAGCACTCAATAAAATCAGAGAAGAACTCGCAGGATAATATTTCGCATTTCTTCATAATAAAAGCCTCTAGTCAATTTTGATTAGAGGCTTTTTTAATAGAATAATTTGGGGCTGCCCGCTCGCTCTGCTCGCGGTCGGGCTATTCGGCACTCTCTCCGAGTTCCTTTCAGTCACTCGGAGTTCAAACAACGCCTACTATCCCTCAGCCGAATTTTACCATTATATTAATTAGCTCGCGATACTCGAGCTATCAAAATAAAAGATGGGTGTTTTCAGCCTCATAGACTTTTTTCACAAATTCTCTAAATTGATTATAGTCTTTTGCTTCTACTATAATTGGCTCTGAGGTATACGTTCGATTTACTATAATCTCTGAGTCACTTTTTTTGGTTACTTCCAATTTGTATGAGAAGTTATTAAAACTGTAGGAGACACTTTCAGGGATTTCTTTAAAAGATTGATCTCCTTCAAGTTTTATAGTCATCGTTTCTGAGTACTCTTCTACATCTTCGTAAAAGAGAAAGTTGAGCGGTGTGTTACGATCTTCTTTTTCAAACAATTCTTTATTAACTAATAAATCACCGAAAGGGATTTTTATAGTTTTCATGCTGCCCAACTTTAGGACATCATCTTCTACCGTAAAAGAGTAATCATAGCTACCACTCTCTTTGAGCGGCAATAGAGATTTGAAGTTTTTGTCTTTGATTCTGACACTTGACTTAAAGCGTCTTGATACTTGCGACAATAATTTTTCGTTTCCATCTTTTTCATTTGTATAATGATAGGCATCTACATAATTTGCTAAAACACTTCCTTTAATAGTTAGTGTTGTCTGAATGTCAAGTGAATTGTCATTGTTAATGACAACTGTAGATATTCTATTTAATGAGGGCGAAAACGCATTATTTGGTTTAAGGTATTCTAATTGAGCTTGATTTTTATTATCATACTCTTTAATTTCTAATATAGCAGCGCCATTATGAGAGGCGTTAAGACAACCGTAAGGCAGACTTGAATTTGTAAGTTCAAGAAAATGAGATTCGTCATTGTCCAAGTAGACTTTTACGATACAATGATTAAAGTTTAACGAAGGTAGTACGACATCTTTTTTACCATTATCTCGAGTATTAATGAGTACTAGATTAGCGTCTAGGTCTACTTCATTGGCGAGAGCCACAAATAATGTAGATACATCCTTACAATCTCCAAGTCTAGAATTAAGTACGTCAGATGCTTTTTGTGGGACATAACTACCTTGTCTAAAGTCAACGAAACTATATTGAATTGTTTTACAAACATAATTGTAAATTATCTTTGATTTTTCTTCCTTTGACAAGTTGTTTTTGCCCTTAAATAAAGCAGCAGCAGCTTCTTGTATTGTTAGATCAGATAGTGCTTGCATTTTAGACAAATCTTGATACCATTGAACAACATCACCCCAAGAATATCCAAGTGAAATATGTACAGAAGGGCCGATGTCACTGTATGGTAGGTCATAACTTTCAGAAACCATCATAGGTGTATTTTTAACTGACCAGCTATACTTCTTGACATTATCTTTCAGTGATTTCTCTTTTGGCTTTTTATCAAAATTGATCATTTCATAATTGACGTTTACTTTTCCATCAGTAAAAACGTTATACTCACTTTCATAAAAAGGGATATAGCCAGAAAATTCTTGTGACTCACTCATAAAAGATGAGGTTTTGCCGCCAGAATACTGTTGCTCTTCAAAGTCTACAAAAATAAAATCACCAACTTCGATATTTGTAAAGACAACGCTGCCTCCACTAACATCTGCATCGATTTCTGATCCACTTGGTTTTATGAGCTTAACCTCATTGAATTCAAGATTCCTGTATGCTCCTGGTGCAAAATCAATGTTCTGCCATCTATTTATTGCTTTTTCATCATTTATTTTTATGATATATCGATGCACAATTGCAGTGGAGGTTGTGCTAAAGAGTAAGACATTTCGTTGTTCATGTACTACGACAAATGTTTCATCAGCATAATTTTTGTCGTTATCATTATATGCTTCGATGAGTGCTTTATGGTCATACTCAGGTACAAAGTCTTTGAGTTTCTTAAGACCTTTGAGTTCTCTGAGTTCTTCATTCATTTCAAAGGAAAACGGAAAATACTCTATTGCTTTTTCGAGGTTTAGTATAGCTTGTTTTTTGTTGCCGTTTGATTCGTGAATCTTGCTTAAATCTTTGTAGATACCATAACTGTATGGTTTTAATAAAGCTTTTTCATTTAATAACTCTATGGCTTTATCGTAATTGAGTTGTTTTGCGTATAAGTTGATTACTGAATAATCATATTCATTCGCACCATTTGCATATTTATTTGCTTCAACGAGAATGTCTATTGCTTCAGATACATTTCCAGATTGTACTTTTCGAGATACAAGCTCAGTGATATAGTTGTGGTCTCTATTAGAACTAATATATTTTTCGAGTATTTCGTCTAGTTTATCATTGTCAGCTCCCATGTTTTTCTGGACTCTGAAATATAGGCTTACGAATTTGTCGCTGTCTGGATATTTATTGTATCCTTTTTCAAGGAGTTCTATAGCTTTTAGATTTTCTTTGGCATAAGATGCATCGAGTACGCCAAAGTAGTCTTCAAGCTCATCATCTATTCCTAGTTTTATTAATTTATCGCGGTATTTTTCATAATTTTTTTGGTCTGATTTTTCTAGAGCTTCTTCAAAGTCAGCAAGGACCAGAGGAAATGTTTCACCATAGTTTTTGTCTAAAAGGTCTCGATACTTTTTAAATGTAGTTTCATCACCGCGCTTTGATGCTATAAAAAACATTTCAAAGTTTCCGAAGAAGCTATTCGGATATTTTTCGAGAATTGGTTTTAATGATTTTTCAGCCATATCATAATCTCTTGAACGCATGTAAGCTTTTGCCAAGAGAACATTATCAAAATAATCAGTGGAAGTAGAGATACGGTTTTTTAAGTCACTAATAGCAAAGTGTGGTACTTCTTTTGAGTTTATAGGAGCTGATGAGTATTCTTTGAATTCTGATGAAGCATTTATACTTAGTGCTTCATCATTTATGTCAGTTAAGCTTATTGCAAAGTTTGGATAGCTAGTTCCGTAGTCGCCTAGTTTAAGTAGTATTCGATTTTGCCCTTTTTTAAGATCGACTTCATAAACATAATGATCCATTTCAGTGGATCGATATTCATTAATTGAGTGTACTTGTTGATCGTTTACCCATAATGTTGCAGTTCCTGTATATCCAAATTTTATTTTCGCTCTTTTATCCTCGTTTAATTCAACAAATGTTTGGGCGTACATTAAATAATTTGAATTGCTAAAAAAATTATCTACTAAGACATATCCCGTATTAAATACTGGTTTAGGGGAGAACCATTTAATATCTGCTCCATATTTTGACTTAAATGTTGAATTGTTTTTTGGGTTTTCTAATGGCCCAAATGATTTTGAATGACCACTATTCATAACATTGTCAAAAGGACCTACAAATGACCAGTCAACTATATTGGTCATGATTGACGAAATTTCTTCAGCTTCTTTAAGTTCTGTTCTTCTGAAATGGTCTATAAGCTTCGTGTATTTTACTGATTCTAGATTTTTTCCTTTTAAGTTTTCATTCTTTAATAATAGGCTACACAACTCAAGTTGTGCCGTCGTCAGTTTTTGTTGTTCGCCGAAAATAGCGTCATCATACCACATGGCAAATACACTCGTTGAGGGATCGTCTACTTGTTTTGCATATTCTAGATATGTTTTTGTAGGTGTTTCAAAAAATGGTTGGAGAAATGTCTGTACGTATGCTAGTGCAAGGGTAGCTTTTGCTTTGTCGTTGCCTTTTTTCTTTGCTTTTTCGAGTAGTTCAATTCCAGCTTCAATCTTTCCTTCATTGAGTGCTTCTATTCCTTTTTGATATGAGGATTGGGAAAGTAGAAAAACCGGGCTAAGTAAGATTAGGATTATGATAAATGATTTAATGTAATTCATCGTTCGCTATTTAGTTTGTACTCGTGAATATATAAAAGAATTGAGTATTCCAGCATTTCGGACAAGCGCTGCGAAGTGGTGCTGCTTGCAGCAGACGCGACGTAGGAGCGGCCGAGCGAGCAGCGAGCCACGAAGCATAGCGACCGCCGAATGTAATGAGGCGGATGGCCCCCAAAAAAATATATTCTATCCTAAGACTTCTTTAAGGCTGCCGTGTGCTCCTGCCTTAACTCGACCGCGCTCATCACGGATTAGTCTACTGCATTCAATAGTAGGATCATGCTCAAAAAAGAGGATCGCGTCATGCTCAAGTGCTGTTTCATAGAGACGTTTTCGCTCGGCGAGTGTATCGAGCGGACGTATGTCATAGGCCATGACGTAGGGGAGGCGAATATGTCCATGTGAAGGCATCAGATCAGCGCAGTAAATGACCATGCCTTGTGGTGTCTTGATGTGTGGAATCATCATGGCATCTGTGTGCCCATTGGCAAAGCTGATGCTGATATTTGGCAGCCATTCTATACTTTCTTCTTCGGGGATAAGATGCAATACTTTGTGATCGATGAGCGGCTGAATATTGTCTTTGAGAAATGAAGCCTTCTCTCGTGCATTTGGATTTGTGGCTGCTTTGAGGTGTCGCTCTGTACTCCAATATTTTGCATTTGGGAATGTCGGAATGAGCTCTCCGCTCGCTGTACGTGATGCAGCTCCTCCGACATGATCGAAGTGCATGTGTGTCAAAAAAACATCGGTAATATCAGTTGTTTGAAGCCCATTGGCTGCCAGCGAACCGAGGAGACTGGCATCACCATGTGGGTGGAAATGCGAGCGGAATTTTTCATCTTGCTTATCGCCTAGTCCAGTATCAATTAGGATTTTACGGTCTTCTGTTTCGACAAGAAGGCAGCGCATCGCCCAAGTACACATATTGTTTTCGTCGGCTGGGTTGAGGCGATTCCACATGCTCTTGGGCACAACACCAAACATGGCTCCGCCGTCGAGCTTAAAAAATCCTGTGTCGATGACTGTAAGTTTCATTCTGTTGATTTAGTAGCGATTGCCGAAGCCGATGTTTCCTTTTGGTTTGTCGAGACTTTTATCTAAGCCGACCATGCGTAATGCTGTGACGGCCGCTTCGACACCTTTATTGCCATACTTGCCGCCTGCACGGTCTTTGGCTTGCTGCTCAGTATTTGGTGTCAACACTCCAAAGATGACAGGTGTTCCAGCTGTTAAGCTCAGATTAGTAATGCCTTGTGCGACAGCTGTATTGATGTATATGTCATGAGCGGTTTCGCCTTTGATGACGCAGCCTATGCAAATGACTACGTCTGGGCCTTTGGTTTTGATGAGCATACGAGCCGCAACAGGTAACTCAAAAGTTCCTGGTACGCGAGCGAGGGTGATATTCTCTTCTTGGACACCGTGCTCAAGCAATGTATCAAGACAAGCTTTGTAAAGCGAATGCGTGATTTCTGTATTCCATTCACTTAATGCGATACCTATTTTGATGTCTTTGCCTTCTGGGAGTGCTTCGGCGTTGTAATCGGATAAATTATGTAATGAACTAGCCATAGAGTTTGGATAAAAACAGACGAGCCGATACATTCAATATGTATCGGCTCGCAAGATATCGATGAAATAGCGATTAATTCGCGCTTACACGATTGATATAGTTTTGGATATTAGTGGCTTCACGTGACTCAGGGAAATCCTCTTTGATCGTAGTGAAGTGATCTTTCGCATTGTCATTATTACCGAGCTTTTGGGCAAGGAGGCCAGCTTTCATCAAGTAATATGGAGCTGTCATTTCTTTGATGTCGCCTGACTTTGCAGCTTTTTTGTACAAGTCGTAGGCCTTATCAAGGTTGTTGAGTTCACTCTCAGCATCGCCCATGACGCCGTATTTCATTGCTGAAGTAATTGATCCACTTGGAGAAAAATCACTCATCGCTTCTAGGGCAGCTTCGTATTTGCCGAGATTCAAGTAGCAGACGCCAGCATAGTAATTTGATAGATTGCCTGCTTTTGTGCCGCTGTACTCAGAAGCAATGTCTTCAAAGCCCATGAATCCTCCTGGGACATTTGTCAATGCTTGAGCAAAACTATCTTGCTGAAAGTAGTGCTGAGCCATGTACATTTCTTCTGCTGCTCGTTTCTCTTTTGGCTCTTTGTAGAGCTGCTTATATGCAAAAAATGCTGCAAGTAAAAGGAGGATTACACCTAGTGCAATAAGGATCGTATTTCGATTGTCTTCGAAGAAATCACCTGATTTCTGTTGTGTTGTTTCTTCGATGACGATATCATCTTCGCGTATCTCGCGTCTGCGACGTCTGGCCATAGTGGTTCAAAAATTTGCGCAAAAATACGTCTTTAGTCTGTGATGACGTACATCTATCTTCAATCAATCGAAAAAGAATACTTATTCGATTGGTTCAGTCGGGATGAATGGATAGTCTTCTTGGACATAAGCGTCTTTGTAGATATCTTCTGCTGGAGGGAATGAACCTGCTTCAGCATAAGCAACTGCTTCGTCTATTTCGATTTTGACAGCTTCTTTTATTTTTTTGATGTCAGCTTCAGAAGCGATTTTTTGCTCGATAATTTCTCGCTCAAGGACTTTGATTGGATCTTTGTCTTTGTACGAGTTGACTTCTTCTTTTGTACGATAGTTTCCTGGATCAGAAACGGAATGTCCGCGATATCTGTATGTACAAATCTCTAGGAAGTAAGGTCCTTTTCCTGCTCGGATATGTTTTGCTGCTTTGGCTACAGCTTCGTGTACAGCTTTAACATCCATGCCATCGACTTGCTCACTTGGCATGTCAAATGCAAGACCGACTTTGACAATGTCTGTTACGTTACTCGTGCGCTCTACAGATGTACCCATTGCGTAACCGTTGTTTTCGCAGATGAAGAGTACAGGGAGTTTCCATGTCATAGCCATGTTGAATGACTCGTACAATGCACCTTGGCGAGCAGCTCCATCACCGAACATACAGGTTGTGACTGCATCTGTTCCTTTGTACTGTTCTGCCATGGCTATACCTGCGCCCATAGGAATTTGCGCACCGACGATGCCATGACCTCCGAAGAAGCGATGTTCAGCTGAGAAAAAGTGCATTGAACCGCCTTTCCCTTCGACATTGCCTTCTTTCTTACCAAAAAGCTCGGCCATACATTTTTTTGTGCTGATACCTTTTGCGATAGCATTACCGTGCTGACGGTATGCAGTAATCATGTTGTCATCAGGACGTAGTGCAGAAGTCAAGCCGCCTGCAATTGCTTCTTGACCAATGTATACATGACAAAAGCCCCTGACTTTTCGTTGCGAATACATCATCAATGTTTTCTCTTCGAATCGGCGGATGCGCAACATCAACTCGTACCATTCCAAATATTGCTTTTTGGAGTACTTTGACTTTTTTTTGCGCGTCGTTTTTGATTTAGTCGATGGCTTATTCTGTGTCATGTGTGATTCGTTTTTGACTCATCTGTCAAGACAAAGATGAATCATTTGCTTTGGAGAGTCAAGGTACGATGTTCTCGTGATCTTCTTGCTGCATCCACTCTTGTAATTCATCAAAAGTTGCGACAAGGGTTTTGATACGTTCTTTAGTTATGTGCTTTGATTGTAGCATCTGCTCGAATACATCGCGAACCTCAAGTTGATCAAGGGTTGTCTCTGCTTCTACTTGTTGTGCAAGCCAATCATCTCCTTTTCGAGTAGCAATACTTCTGAGTCGTAGAATTTCAACAGAGTGGGTTGCTGCTAATTCTTCGTATCGCTCTAAACGAAGTAAAGAAGGATCATAGGTATCAAGTAATATTTCAATCCATGTTGGTAATTCTGCTTGAGGTAATTCTTGAATGCACGATTCTAATTCTTGAGGAGCGCATTGGATTTGTTTGACAAATCTTGTGGTCGGAATATCTATCGCTTGAATTGAAGCCAGACAATTCGAATCAAAATCAATACGCTGAAAACAACGAGGTGATTTTCCTTCATTGACATGGAGTGGAATCAAAGAGCCCGCGTAGTACACATTGCGTGATTTGCTCATCGCTTGCGGCTTGTGAATGTGCCCAAGTGCAACGTAATCAAATACATCTGGGAAGTCCTTCGCGTCAATGTTTGTCAAATTGCCAGCATAGATATTTGATTGCTCGGAAGGATTTATCGCTTGAGATGCTGCTAAATGACCAGTCGCGATGATCGGTATTTGTGAAAATGACTGACAGGCAACAGCGATACGATCATAGACGGATCGGATGCCTTCTTGTATCGAAGCATTGCGATCTGCTGCTTGAGCTCCTGATACTGAGACGCGGATGTCACGATCTCGAAGAAAAGGAACGGCCGCAACTACAGCTAATAAATCTCCGGATGGATTGCTGATCGGTATTACAGCTTTGTTTGCTTCAGTTGGCATCCGAGCGATGACATGGATGTTGAGCATCTTGAGCAAATCTGCACTTGCTTGTAGCATCGAGGGCGAATCGTGATTGCCTGCTATGACAACGACTGCTTGGACGCGATTGACCATTTGCCGCAAGAAGTCGAAATACAACTCGCGAGCTTCGTTGGGTGGATTGACGACATCAAAAACATCTCCTGCAATGATGACAATATCAATAGACTCGTCAATAATATGCTTGACAAGAAAATCAAGTGCTGCTTTATGCTCTTGATGACGGCTACGATTGTATAAGCGCTGTCCCAAATGCCAATCGGCTGTGTGAAGAATCTTTAACATCACTCCAAAGATGATGATTTTGGTCGGGTGCTCAAACTAAAACAGACGGACAAGCGCTGCGGAGTGGTGGCGAATGCCAGACGCGACGTAGGAGCGGCCGAGCGAATAGCGAGCCACGTAGCATAGCGACCTGAAGCGAGTAGCACGAGCGAAAGGGTGGCCCCAAATATTCATGGAAGAATTACTGAGTAGCGATGTACTTTCGCGATCCATGCTCAAATCGAATTCTCAAACGTCGCGGATCATTGGTCAATACTCGCGTGGACAAGATGGTCCGTTGCTGATCGCGATCGGTGGTATACACGGAAATGAGCCTGCTGGTGTGCTTGGAATTGAGCGAATTTTGGAGCTTTTGTGTATTGAGCCGACGTATAATCCAAGCTTTATCTATAACGGGACATTTGTAGGCCTGCGCGGAAATCTCGCTGCGCTCAAAGCAAAGAAACGCTACATCGATACGGATATGAATCGGCTCTTTAAAATTGATCATATCGCGGCTTTGCGTCGTGATATGAGTCAAGCGCGGTCGGAAGATCGCGAGCTGATCGAATTGCTTGATACGATTGATGATTTAATGTGCAGTATTCAGCATTCGAGGGTCATCTTTTTGGATATTCATACAACGACAGCGCATGGAGGTATTTTTTCGATACCGCAGGATAATAGCGAGAGCGTGACGCTTGG
The DNA here is from genome assembly GCA_020631455.1 of Saprospiraceae bacterium. Taxonomy (GTDB): domain Bacteria; phylum Bacteroidota; class Bacteroidia; order Chitinophagales; family Saprospiraceae; genus JAHDHF01. The sequence goes on along the minus strand of JAHDHF010000005.1, from coordinate 33,722 downwards.
TCTCAACTTGCATGCGCCTGTCATACAAGGTATGAATACAGGACTAGCAGGGACGACGATGCATTATTTTACCAAGCAAAATTTTGGACCATTTACCAATGGTGTTTGCTTTGAAGCTGGACAACATGATGACGCAGAATCTGTCGACAATGCTGTCTCAGCGATCGTCAATTGTATGCGTTCAATCGGCGCTGTGGCGGCTCGTCACGCTGAGCAAAAACACGATGATCGCTTGCTCGAGTATTCGAAGCAGCTCCCGACGCTTTGTAATTTGTTGTATACGCATCATATTAAGCCGCAAGATTCGTTTGTAATGAATCCTGATTTTGTCAATTTTCAGCCTGTGACTGAAGGCGATCTCCTCGCTCAAGATAAACATGGTGAAGTGCGTGCGCCGATGAGTGGATTTATGCTTATGCCGCTCTATCAAGCTCAAGGCGAAGATGGATTTTTTATTATTGAATCCCTCGAAGGATATTGATTTAATTATGTTGAATTGTATTCGCTTTGTAGCGAAGTGTATTTGATTTTTTTCGATTAAATAAATCGCGAGCGCCTTGCATAATTTCTTGGGGAGTAATACTGCGATAAATATCGACTTCTCTATTCAGTAAAGTAATATCACCGAGTGCTTCGTAATAAGCGATATTCATCGCTTTATCAATGGCATTTATATTTCCAAATCGAATGCTGCTTTCTGCTTTATTGACAACTTTATCTAATTCGCGTTGTGTCGGAGGTGTCGTACACAGTTGATCAATTTCATTCCAGATTGCAGCTTCTGCTTCTGCATACGAAATGCTCGGACTTAATTTAGCGTCAACGATCACAAGTCCAGGATCGTAATTGGCCGTTACATAGCAATCAATATCATTAAATAGTTGTTGATTTTTGACGAGGCGCGTGTACAAACGTGCTGAGCGACCGTTGCTGAAAATATCGCTAATTAAATCTTGAATATAAAATTCGCGTGAATTACGTGGAGCAGATTTAAATGCAATATACAATGCATTAACCGGCACAAGTGCTTGATGATCGAGCTCACGTGCTTCAGTTTGCTCAGGCTCTTGTTCTATTAAATTTTCTTGAATTTTAGCTGCAGGAATGTTTCCAAAATATTGCTCGATGAGCTGCTTTGTTTTATTAATATCAATTCCGCCAGCGACAACTAAAATAGCATTATTGGGGCTGTAATATTGATTATAAAATTCATGCGCATTATCAAGATTGGTTTCTTTAATATGCTCTGGCACAAGACCAATCGTCGGCCAGCGGTACGGATGTTTTTTGTAGCAAAGATGTCGCAGCTTATGCCAGACATCGCCGTACGGCTGATTGAGACATGTTTCTGAAAATTCTTCGACGACGACTTTTCGTTGTGTATCCAAAGCTTTAAAATCGAGCTTGAGATTCATCATGCGATCAGCCTCTATCCAAAGCGCCGTTTCGAGATTAGCAGCTGGGACAGTATCGTAGAAGTTGGTGACATCACTATTCGTAAAGGCGTTATTCTCGCCACCAGCCGTCTGTATCGGCACATCAAAGTTTGGAGCTGCTTCAGTACCACCAAACATTAAATGCTCAAATAAATGCGCAAGACCAGTTCGCTCTGGTGATTCGTTGCGTGCGCCGACCTTGTACAAGAGATTGACTGCAGCCATAGCTGTCTCATTATCTTGGTGCAAAATGACGGTCAAGCCATTGTCCAATACGTAGCGCATATAATCAAGTGTCATCATCGTTATGCAAAGGTCGGTAAATTTCGTACGTTCGTCTAGCAGAAACCAATCAGGCACGACATTCGTTTCTTCATTGAGTAAAATCAGAATCAGATCACGACTATGACTACAGCATCACAACTCGAACTCGCCAAACGCGACCTCAACAAACATGGATTTTTGCCGCTCGAAGTTGATCCGACAATTGATCTCGTAGCAGAGATCAATCGCTTGAAGAAAGAGAAAAACGCAGTTATTCTCGCGCATTACTATCAAGAGAGCGAGATACAAGATATTGCCGATTATATCGGAGACAGTCTCGGATTATCACAAGAAGCAGCGCGTACCGATGCTGATATTATTGTTTTTGCAGGCGTTCATTTTATGGCTGAGACAGCCAAAATGCTCAATCCGCAAAAGAAAGTCTTGCTTCCAGATCTCAAAGCTGGCTGCTCCTTGAGTGATTCGTGTCCGCCAGCTGTTTTCCGCAAATACAAGGAAAAATATCCCGATCACGTCGTGGTGAGTTATATCAATTGCAGTGCCGAGCTCAAAACGCTCACCGACATTTGCTGCACAAGTACAAATGCAGAGGCGATCATCAGAAGCATTCCAGAAGATCAGCCGATCATCTTTGCTCCTGATCGCAACCTCGGCGCGTATCTCCAAAAAATCACTGGGCGTGAGAATATGAAAATCTGGAATGGCGCCTGTATGGTACACGAGATTTTCTCGCACGAGAAAATCACCAAACTCATGCTCAAGCATCCAGAAGCTGACTTCATTGCGCATCCAGAGTGTGAGGCGCACATCCTCGAAAAAGCAGTCTATATCGGCAGCACAAGCGGCATGATTCGCTACACCGAGGAGAGCGAAAAAGACACATTTATCGTCGCGACGGAGGCTGGTATCCTGCATGAAATGCAAAAACGCTCACCGAATAAAATATTCATCCCAGCGCCACCGAATAATACCTGCGCCTGCAATGAATGTCCGCACATGAAGCGCAACACGATGGAAAAACTCTATCTCGCAATGGAGCACGAGCTCCCAGAAATCCATCTTGAAGATTGGATCATCAAAGAAGGCGTCAAAAGTATTGATAAGATGCTCGACGTTTCAGCCAAAGCAGGTTTGTAAAATTTTAATTTTTATGGGCCATCAGCAGCCACATTTTTCTATTGAAAAATGTGGCTGCTGTCGCTATGCTGCGTGGCTCGCTGTTCGCTCGGCCGCCTACGGCGTCCGCTCCTAGAGCTTCGCTCTACGTCGCGCCACTTCGCAGCGCTTGTCCATTACCTTGTCATATACAATACTAATTAGTTTTCATAATGTCGCATAAGATGGTTTCTTGAACTATTCAAAGAATTTTGTTATCTCGCAAAATGCCAAATGGCATTTATGCGTGATCCCACATACTATAATTGTCAAGATTTGATATTGGACTGTGTGGGATAGCGGATCAAGTCCGCTATAACAATAGCCTTAGCTGAGGGATAGGAGCAGCACGAGCGAATGGAATGAGTGAAGCGGATTTTTATTTTCTATTTTTAATAGAAAATAAAAAGCTAGGCTACCGTACTGCGGATAGCCCGACCTCGCCGAAATAAAATGAGGCGAGGGCAGCCCCAATTTATTTTAAAGCTTATAATTAAATCAAGCTACCATCTTTCCAGGCGAGCCAGTATGGATTGCTTTTTCGTTCTTGACCGATAGTAGTGCGGCTCATGTGCCCTGCATAGACAGTCGTCTCATCAGGAAGTGTCATGAGTCGAGTCTCGATGCTTGTCATGAGTGTTTTCATGTCGCCACCTGGCAGATCGACTCGACCGATGCTGCCATTAAACAAAACATCGCCAGCGAGAACGAAGTTGGATTCCTTGCAATAAAAAGCGATGTGAGCAGCCGAGTGTCCAGGCGTGAATAAGACTTCTAATTTTGTATTTCCAAATTCAATCGTGTCGCCTTGGTCTACGTAGCGATCGGGTAGAGGAGATTGATCGACATTCTGGATGCCAAAAAAAGCTGCTCTTTCTGGGAAATGCTCGATCCATTCGAGCTCGCCTTCGTGTGTGATCAGTGGCACATTGTAGGTACGTGACACAAAGCCATTGCCGAAGATGTGATCAAGATGGCAATGTGTATTGAGCAGCAGCTTTGGCTCCAAGTCATTGTCTGAAATGAATGCTTGAAGCTGATCGCGCTCTGCTTGATCAAAGCAGCCTGGATCGACGATGATACATTCTTTTGTGTCGTCATAAACGACATACGTGTTCTCTGAAAAGGGGCTGAATGTAAAAGATGCAACTTTTGTCATTTGTAGCACGTTTTGTGCGAAAGAAAACACAAATGTAGTCTTTGCTGCATCTATCCTTGTGTGACTGTTGTTAGACATCTTACCTTTCCGCTGTACATGAAGTATTTAATCTCGTTTTGTTCTGTCTGTTTGCTTGTCGTTTCAAGTGCTTGTAGTTTTCTTTTTGCTCAAGGAACACAAATCGACTTTGGGAAAAATCGCGTACAGTATCATGATTTCCAGTGGGAGCAATATCAATCAGCGAATTACATTGTCTACTGGTACGGCACTGGCCAAAACATTGCCAAGGCTGCTTTGCGCATGGCTGAAGATGACTATGATGAGATTCAGCAAATCATGGAAGATCGCATCAGCGGCCAGATCGAAATCATAGTCTACAATGATTTGACCGATCTCAAGCAATCGAACATCGGCAGCGAAGAAGTCTTTTTTAATACTGGTGGCGTCACCAAGATCGTCGGGCGGAAAATCTTTGTTTACTTCAATGGCGATCACAACGATCTCAAAAGACAAATCCGTGAAGGCATCGCTCGCGTTTACTTGAATAAGTTATTGTTTGGTCGCAGTCTTCAAGAGGTTGTCCAAAATGCGGTTTTGCTCAACCTGCCGGAATGGTTTACCGAAGGCATCGTCAGTTACGTAGGCGAAAGCTGGAACACAGAGCTCGACGATCAGCTCCGCGATGGCATTTTATCTGGACGCTACGAATCGTTTTATGATGCAGTCGAAGACAATCCTCGTCTAGCAGGACATTCGATGTGGCATTATATCAGTTCGAGAGATGGAGCAGCTGCAGTGAGCAATGTCTTATACATCACTCGGATCAATCGTAGCATCGAGTCAGGCTACATGTACGTTCTTGGCGGCTCGTTTGATCAAGTGTCGAAAGAGTGGTTTCAATTTTATCAAAGTATTTATGCTGCTGATGTCGATGGCATCACCAAGATGACGAAGAGTAATGAAGTCGTTTTCAAAAATAAGCGAAATCTACCTGTGACAGAAATGTCGCTCAGTCCAAATGGCAAACAAGTTGCGTATGCGGTCAATGAGCTTGGAAAGTATAGCGTTTACATTCAAGAAGTCGGCTCTGAAAAACGCAAGCGCGTATTTAAGCTTGGACATAAAAATATTTTCCAAGCAACAGATTATAACTATCCAAAACTAGCCTGGACGCCAAATGGCCGCGAGCTCGCCATCGTCTATGAAAAGCAAGACAAGATTAAATTCTTGCGCTACGATACCGAATCAAAAAAGAAAAATACCGAAGCCATTCCAGATCGCTATGAGCGCATCGTCGATATTGATTTTTTAGATAATCGGCGTTTGTTGATGGCAGTGATTTCAAATGGTATTAGCAATGCTGTTATTTATAACACAACTACTCGCGGAGGCACGACAGTAACATCAGATATTTATGATGTTCTTGATGTAGCAGCCTACAAAGTCGGCGACAAGAAAGGCATTCTTTTTACGAGTAATCGTCCTTCAGCTGCTAAGTCTTTTGCCAAGCTCGATACACTCGCACCTCAAGGAACGTACGATCTCTTTTACTACGATGTAGACTCAAAAGCAATTACACAAATCACCAATACGCCGCTCGCCAATGAATCTGCTCCTGTGCAGATCGATAGTGTGCGCTTTGCTTATGCCTCTGATGAGAGCGGATTATCATCGCGCTATATCGGCGAGTTCTCCAAGCAGCAAATTGCAACAAATACGATTGTCAAATTCGTAGATGGCAGCCAACTTGTCAATCCTGCCGATAGCATCATCGCGCAGTCCGATCAGACATTGATTGATACGACACTCTTCGAACCAGTATTTGGCATCCGAGCGACAACCTATCAGCAATCTTTTGCGCACCGAGGCTTAATACAGCAAAGCTCATCGCGTCGTACAAGCAAAGTTGCTGAAATGTACTTTCTCAATGGTCGAAATCGTGTCTTTGTACGCAAGCCTGATATTACTCAGCCGCTTACTTCTGTACGCCCTACAGCGTATCGCTTATTTGTCGAGCAGACGAATAAGCCCGCTGCCTCTTCTCCGCAAGAGCAAAACAATCAGGAAGAACCAAAACTGCCAACTCCTGACGGTGTGATTGAAACTGCTCCGGTAGAAGAAGGATCCGATACCAACAAAATTGATATTGATAATTACATTTTCCAGAGCGATTTTGAAGAGCCCGAAGACGCAGCAGTCATCAATGAGCAGCCTGATGGATCAATCACACTTGAGAAGCCGCCTACGCAAAGTGAAGTCTCGCCGATGCTTGTCGATACATTCAAATGGCGATCATCAAATGTGCTTCCGTATCGCACGACATTCAAAACCGACTATATAACGACGCAGCTTGACAACAGCATTCTCTTCGAAGGCATCGAAAGCTATGGCGGTTCAGGGCAGTTTTATGGCTTCCCGACGCCAAGTATTTTACTTCGCGGCAGCGTCAAAGATATTTTCGAAGACTATCGCCTCACAGGCGGAGTTCGTGTGCCGATTTCATTTAATGGAGTTGATTATTTCCTCCAGTTTGAAGATCTCAAAAAGCGTCTCGATAAAGAATATTCTTTTTTCAGATCCTCGCGCAAAAACGCATTTGACACAGGTAATTTCTTCCCATTTACCATTAAGTCAATTACGACTCTCGGGCAGGTCCGACTCAAATATCCGCTTGATATTTATCGCAGCGTTCGCTTGAGAGCGCAGCTGCGTGGTGACCAAGCGATTCCTCTTGCTTCTGATTTTCCGTTCCTTAATGCTGAGACATTTTCACAAGAGCGCATTGGTCTGCGCCTCGAATACGTCTTTGACAACACCATTGATGTCAGCATGAACATCAAGAACGGAACGCGCTACAAAGTCTTTTACGAAGCTCAAAAGCAATTTGATTTGCAAGTTTTTGATGGCTTTGGGCTAGACTTCAATCAAGGACAACTCAACATCATCGGAGCAGACTTCAGACATTATCAGCGCCTTGACAAGCGTAGCATACTCGCACTTCGTGCAGCAGGAGCTACATCATTTGGCTCCGAGAAAATGCTATACTTCCTCGGCGGCGTCGATAATTGGTTGTTCCCGGATTTCAATGAAGAAGTCACAGTGCCATTTGATCCAAGCTTTGCCTATCAGACGCTCGCGACCAATATGCGTGGCTTCAAGAATAATATCCGCAACGGAAATAGTTACGCGGTTGCCAATGCCGAATTACGTGTGCCGCTTTTTACATATCTCTCCAAGAAGCCGATCAAATCATCAATCCTTCGCAACTTCCAAGTCGTTGGGTTTGCAGATATCGGTACAGCATGGCAAGGTCTCAATCCATTCTCTGACGAAAATCCACTCAACTCAGTAACGATCGGACAAGCGCCAGTTGAAGTCAATGTCAATTATTTCCGCAATCCAATCGTGTATGGCTACGGATTTGGCTTCCGCACCACGATCTTTGGTTACTTCGTGCGCACCGATTATGCTTGGGGCGTTGAGACAGGAGATACTCGCGATCCGATTCTGTACATTTCGATCGGAAGAGATTTTTGATAAAGTTTGCCAAACACAAAACAAGAGCCTATCTTTGCAGGCCGATTGATAAACACGGTCATACGACTGATAAATAAAACAACATGAAACGTACTTGGCAGCCATCAAAGCGTAAGCGCAAAAACAAACACGGTTTCCGTAGCCGCATGGCCACTAAAAACGGACGTAAAGTCCTCGCACGCCGTCGCGCTAAAGGCCGTCACCGCTTGACAGTGAGTGAAGAGCCGCACGGCCTCAAGTAAGCCGTTTCTCTAGAGAGTAGTCATTGATTGCTCCTGATCAAAGTGCAATTCTACCAAGCGTAGGATTGCACTTTTTTTGTACAAGTTTCTTTTGGGCCACCCTTTTTTTCATTTCATCTAAATGAAAAATGAGCAATTGAAGTCCTTCCATTTTCCATGGGAAGGATTTAGGAAGGGTTGAATGAAATGAAAAAAAGGTCGCTATGCTGCGTGGCTCGCTGATCGCTCGGCCGCTACGCGTCTGCGGCTTTGCCGCACCACTTCGCAGCGCTTGTCCACTGATATGTCATGTATATTCGAGCAGCAGCAAATCACAAACACTAATGAGTCAAGAACAACCAAATAACCCACTTCACGGAATTAAACTCGCGGATATTATCGAATATCTCGTCGAGCAGCTTGGTTGGGACGAGATGGGTAGCCGCATTTCGATACGCTGCTTCACGCATGATCCATCTGTCAAGTCAAGTCTCAAATTTTTGCGCCGCACGCCTTGGGCGCGGATTAAAGTCGAGCAGCTTTACTTAGACGAGCTAGACAAACAATCAAAGTAAGTCCTTGTTTGACTCTTGTATGCCAAGGATCGAACTTAAGACGAGAATTCACGCTCCACGCGAAATTGTTTTTGATTTAATCAGGAGTATTGATGTACACAAATATTCAGCAGCTCAAACGAACGAAGAAGCAATAGCAGGCGTCACATCTGGTTTAATTGAACTTGGAGAAACTGTGACTTGGCGAGCAAAGCATCTGGGTGTAACTCAAACACTGACTTCAAAAATTACAGCCTTCAAGCGACCAGAATATTTTGTCGATGAAATGGTCAGCGGTGCATTTAAAAGATTTAAGCACGCGCATATTTTAGAAGAGATACAAGGAGGTACACTTGTGACTGATATTTTTGATTACACTTCTCCGCTTGGTATATTAGGTAAACTTGCAGATGTTCTCTTTTTAGAAAATTACATGACTCAGTTTTTAATTAAGCGTAACGAAGTCATCAAAGAATTCTCTGAATCAGATAAATGGAAGGAAATTTTGCTCTTGGCTGAGGGATAGGAGCAGCGCGAGCGACTGTAAGGAGCGAAGCGGATTTTTCTATTTGTATTGCCACGTACTTTAGTGCGTGGATCAAATAGAAAAAGCTAGGCTACCGTACTGCGTATAGCCCGACCGCGAGCTTGCGAGTGGGCAGCCCCAATAATTAAAAATTGAAAAATTAATTCATCTGCTGAAGGAGATGTTCGGCGGCTTGATGCCCGACGATAGAGCCGATGGCGACGCCAATACCAGCAAGGCGAACTGCGCACGTGACATTTGGCTGGACTGTTTTAATAATAGGTTCTTTAGCTGGACCGACGCCGAGTATGCCGCTCCATTGATGCGCGATGCGCGGCTTTGTGTCTAGCGTAAATCGCTGCTCCAAAAAATCAAGCAAATGCGATTGGAGCTTTTTAGTCAATCCAAATTGATTGGTTTCTTCGTCAGTGCCACCAAATGGTCTGCCGCCACCAAGGAGGATGCGATCGCCGATGGTGCGCGCATAATAGTAGCCGCGATCTGCATGGATATTGCCGATGGGCGGACAGTTCTGCAGCGGCTCGGTGACGATCACCTGATTGCGCACTGGGCGTATCTCAAGCTCAGGTAGAAGCTGCTTGGAGAAACCATTGGTCGCAACGAGTACTTGGCGGCAGTTCAAGATGTCTTGCATGGTCGAGCGAAGCTCAACACCACGATCATGTGCATTTATTTGCTCGATCTCGATTCCAAAATGAATCATCACGCCTGCTTGGTAGACACGCTGCCGCAGCTTGGCGAGCATACGCGCGGGATGGATTTTGCCTTCGAGTGGTGTGACGAGCATCTGCTGATGCGCTTTGACAAAATGATCGCTCGCCTTGTGCGGCGAAACTTGAAAGGCGGCATCATGTTCGACAGAATCAGCAATCACTTCGTTGACTTCTTGTAGGCGAGCTTCTGCTTGCTCGTATTCGTCTCGCTTGAAGAAAATCTCGTAGCCACCTTCTTGAATAAAATTCATCTCTACGTCGCTCACGCGCGAGCGCAGCAGCTGTAATCCTTGCCAGCGCATCTTGACTGTAGCAGCAACCATCTCAGCAGAGGTGAGATCAATGTCTTCGGCGAGCTCGGAGACCGAGCCAAATGTCGCGAAGCCCGCATTACGCGTACTTGCGCCGCGAGCTGCTTCGCTGCGCTCTAGGATCGCGACGCTCAGATCTGGCCGAGCCTCTTTGATAGAAAGAGCAGCCGACAATCCAGTGATGCCTGCTCCGATGATGATGATATCTGTGGGTGTGGCGAGAAGATCAGCTTCCCAAAAACTCCGATTGATCATGGTCTTTTTTCTTGAAGACCAAAGGTGCGATATCTGGAACCATAGATTCAAACCAATCGACAGGTTCGAGCGTCTTGTCGCCTGTGCAGGTGTCGCACCAGAAAAAGAGGTAATACAGCTGCAAGCAATCGCCCAAGTCATCAAGCAATCGTGCAAGCTTGGCTTCGCCAGCTTTGCGTTGCTCACGTCGGTAGATCAATCTCCAAGAGAAATAGGCTTCGTCATGCAGCTTGATTGTTTTGAGTACACAAGGATCATCGACAAATTTGGCTGTAAAATCATGCGCTAAGATGCTGTGATGCTTGCTGCGCGTTGCATCGAGGAGTGGCGGCTGCAAATATTTGAGCGTATCGTGCGTTAGCGTGATTATGCGAAGTTGCTCACGAGTTTTTGCATCGACATCGAGTAGCTCGACATTTTTGAGTACTTCGAGAATGTGATTAAAAACAGGTCCTTCTGGATGTCCTGGTCGCGGTACGCCCCAATGAATCCCAATTTGCCATTCGCGTTGCTGCATGATCTCTGCTTCGAGTGCGGTCTCGGCAGGCAGGCGGAGCGATGGCGTCAATAACTGGGGGTCATTTGAACGAGCTCGTGTCATAGGTACTTGCCTCAACAAATTCCATGCACAAGATGAGATTCATTAACGGAATCTTCACATTCTTTTAAATAAGGAGATTGATTACTTAGAAGCAAGCGATTTCAAAAGCTCTTTGAGTTCTTTGAGCTGCAAAGAAGTTGGCTTGGAAGTAAACTTACCGTTGCGATCGATGATGAATGATTCAGGAAGTGCGCGCACATTGTACGCTTTGGCGACGTCAGATTCAACATCATTTTCTGCTAATAAATGCGTACCACCAAAATCATTGACTTCGACCGTGCCTTTCCAAGTAGATGCTTCACGATCAAGTGAAACCTGTAAGAAGACAATCTGATCATTGCTTTTCATCTCTTCAATAAATGGTTTCATCCTCGCCATTTTTTGAAGGCAAGGCTTACACCATGTCGCCCAAAAATCGAGATACACAATCTTTCCTTGGAAGTCCGAAAGGCTTACTGATTTGCCATTAAGATCAAGTAAAGTAAAATTCGGTGCTTGGCTGCCCACTGCTCGGCTCGCAGTTTTTTGATATGCTTGTACGAGTTTTGTGCTCATACCATAATCAGGACATTCACTTAAGTAAGCCGTGTACGAATCAAGAATATCATCCAAGTGTTTCTTTTTAATTGCCGTAATTAAAATTTCACTTTGAGCCCAAAATTTTACTTCATTATCAAGCACACGACCAGCTAGATCGTATTGCTCCACAAATGGATTTCCACCAGTCTTTTCTTGATCGTGCATGTAATTAATAAAGCCAATTAAATAACGACGGTACATTTTGCTGCCGAGCTGCGGATTATTGACAGTGATGTCGCGCATAAAATCAAACCAACTTCCGTCTAATTTATGCTTATTACCAAAAGCATAACCATAAAGCAACATATTGTACGCCCACTCATAATTAATTTCTGCAGTGATGTATTGTCTAAATTGATCAGAGACAAGACCGTATTGTTTTTCGTAAGATTCTAAATAGAGATAACGTTGTTGTTTAATTTTTCTACGCTGCTCTTTGTATTGAGCAGGCGACATCATATTCATTTTTCTCGCTTCATCTTCATGTACTTTATACCATAATATATTTTTTTTGTATTGCTGCATTTTAAATGGCTCGTCCACAAAAGGGAATTGCTTATTGTAGCGTGCTAAAAATTTATTATTCGCAGCACCACGACCAAAAAATTGCATCGAATATTGGAATGCTCCTGCTTCTGCACTTATGTGAATTGAATCTCCAGGCTCTAGATAAATCGTGGCAGCATTTCGAGCATAATGCAAGGTAACTTCCTGTGGCGCCTCCATATTGACAGCAAACGCAAATCGTCCTTGTTCATCAACCTCAGATTCGTAGCGTACTGTTGTATTGTCATACCAGGTTTGATCGACGCGCAATTCTATTTTCTTCGCACGATCACCAGAGATGCGCCCAGTTACAATTGCATTATGAAGCTGTGCTTGAGCAAAAGCTGGCAAAACGAAAGCAAGTAAAAAAAACGCTGCAAAAAAGAAATTCTTATTCATAGTATCAAAAAGCTTCCAAATGTATTGCCAAGTATTGAATGAGCAAAACAATCACTCAACGCTAACATTTAAAGTTCAAGTATAATTTGGGGCTGTCCGCGCCTTCATTCGCATTCAGTCGCGGTCGGGCTATCCGCAGTACGGTAGCCTAGCCGCGCTCATGCTTCGCGCGTCCACTCGCTCCGCTCGTGCTGCTTCTATCCCTCAGCCAATCGCACTATGAGCGCATCCAAGTATCCACGTGTTGTATCACGCGCTGCCCGTCTAGAGCAGCCGAGACGATGCCGCCTGCATATCCTGCTCCTTCACCGCAAGGGAATAAGCCTTCTGCATCAGGGTGATGACCATTTGGCAATCGCGGAATCCTGATCGGCGAGCTTGTCCGACTTTCTGCGCCGACGAAGATCGCTTCTTCTGTGATGTAGCCGCGCTTTTTCTTATCAAAATCTCGTAAGCCTTGCTGCAATCGACTCGCGATACTACGAGGCAAGAGCTGATCCATCCGAGCGGAATAAATGCCTGGGATGTACGATGTTGCTGGAAGGTTTTGACTCAGATTTCCGTTGAGAAAATCGGTAACGCGCTGCGCAGGAGCTTGTTGGCTGCCATCACCTGCGGCAAATAATTGTGTCTCAACTTCTTTTTGAAATGCGAGACCTGCAAATGCTCCTTTTGATTTGTATTTGTTTGTGTCAGCTTCTTCTATTGCTACAACGAGCCCAGAATTGGCAAATGGTGAGTCACGCCGAGATAAGGACATGCCATTGACGACGAGCTCACCTGGAGCAGTGGCTGCTGGTACAATTAAGCCGCCTGGACACATGCAAAATGAGAAGACGCCACGATCTCGCACTTGTGTGACGAGCTTGTAATCAGCTGCTGGAAGCCCTTCTTGTCGAGGGCGCTGCTTGTATTGTATCTCGTCGATGAGTGGCTGCGGATGCTCAATCCTTACGCCAAGTGCAAATGGTTTTGCTTCGATCTTAATCTGCTTGGAGTGAAGTAAATTAAAAATGTCTCTCGCCGAATGTCCAGTAGCGAGTACAGTTGCTTGAGCTTTGATTTCTTCGCCTGTCTCAAGGCGTACGCCGAGGCATTTCCCTTGATGCAGAATTAGATCTGTTACAAATGCTCCAAATCGAACTTCGCCGCCATGCTGCTCGATCGTTTCGCGAATGGCAGTGATGATTTGTGGCAGCTTGTTGGAGCCGATATGCGGATGCGCATCAATCAGAATGTCTGACTTGGCGCCATGCTCTACGAGGAGCTGAAGGACTTTTTCGATATTGCCGCGCTTGTGGCTGCGTGTGTAGAGCTTGCCGTCTGAGTATGTGCCTGCACCGCCTTCGCCAAAGCAATAATTGCTATGCGGATTGACGATGCCGTCTTGTTGGATAGCTTTAAGATCACGGCGACGTGCTCGGACATCTTTACCGCGATCGAGTACAATCGGTCGTAAGCCAAGTTCGATTGCTTCGAGTGCAGCAAAATAGCCAGCTGGCCCTGCACCTACGATGATGATTTCGTCTTTGCCTTTTGTAGATGAAAGTCGATTGAGATATGGCGGACTTTTTTCTTGTTCTCCTTTGCTGACGATGACTTTGATGCGATACAATGGCTGCCGCTGGCGCGCATCGATGCTGCGCCTGTGCACTGCGACCTGAAGATCTGCTTGGTCTCGGAGCTTGAGCTTGCTCAATGCTGCGGCTCTGATCTTTTGTTGATCTGTGTGCTGCTCAGGCAGCAATGCAATCTCTGTCTGTAGTGGAAATGTCATCTGGGCTGCAAGATACGTGGACAAGCGCTGCGAAGTGGTGCGACCGAAGGGAGCAGACGCGAAGCGGCCGAGCGAACAGCGAGCCACGCAGCATAGCGACCCGAAGCGCGAAATGGAATGAAGCGCGTAGGGATGGCCCATAATTGAAATGAAGGCGATTGATTTGCAATGGTTTAGGAAAGGGGAGTACCTTCGTGCTCCACGCCAAAGGACTCAACTATGGGATGGTTTAAGCGATTACGAGAAGGAATACAAACGTCTACGCGCAACAAAATGGAAGCGCCGGATGGGCTTTGGTATAAGTGTAAGTCGTGCAAAGAGACGACGCGCACCAAGGAAATGAAAGAGCAGTTTTGGGTTTGTCCGCATTGTGATTATCATGTGCGGATCGGCTCTGGAGCGTATTTCGAGATTTTCTTTGATGCTGAGCCAACGTATTTATTTGAGGAATTACAGTCGAAGGATTTCTTGAAGTTTACGGATTTGAAAGGCTATGATGAGCGTCTTGAAGCAGCTCAAAAAAAGACGAATCTTACAGACGCTATAAGTGTCGCTCACGGCAAAGTGAACAAGCGTGATCTTGTCATTTGTGCAATGGATTTTTCGTTTATCGGCGGCTCTATGGGCTCGGTGATGGGTGAGCGTATCAGTCGGGCGATTGATTATTGTATTGAGCAAAACGTGCCGCTGATGGTGATCAGTAAATCTGGAGGTGCTCGTATGATGGAGTCGGCTTTTTCGTTGATGCAAATGGCAAAAACGTCTGCTAAGTTGACTCGTCTTGCGAAGGCGAAGATTCCGTACTTCTCGTTTTTAACTGACCCGACGACTGGTGGTGTGACGGCTTCGTTTGCGATGCTCGGTGATATGAATTTTAGCGAACCAGGTGCATTAATTGGTTTTGCTGGTCCGCGTGTGATTAAAGAAACAATCAAGCGTGATTTGCCTGAAGGATTTCAGACATCTGAATTTTTATTGGATCATGGCTTTTTAGATTTTATCGTGCATCGTCGCGATCTCAAGGAGCGAATGAGCGATATTTTATTCATGTTTGACAAAGCAAGTCAAGCTGAAGAAGCTGCTTAGAGCAATTTATTTTTTTCCGCCCATCGAATTGCTCTGATTAAATCTTCTGGTGTGTCGATGCTCGGCGTCTCGATGTCAGTTATTCCGACTTGAATATGGTGTCCATGACTGAGCCAGCGGAGTTGCTCGAGTGATTCGCTTCGTTCGAGCTCAGAAGGCGGAAGTTTGACTAATTCTTGGAGAATATCTGCTTGAAATGCATAAATGCCGATGTGCTTCAAGAATGATGTTGCATGATGCGGAATTGCGCTTCTGCTGAAATACAATGCTTGTCCGTCATCGCGTGTGACGACTTTTACGGCATGACGAGAATTGAGAAGTTCGCGATCGTCTTTTTGAATAGCTAGAGTTGCGATTTGAGCGCCGTCGATAATCATCTGTAAAGCTGCATCTATGTGAGCTGGATCGATAAATGGCTCGTCTCCTTGGACATTGATCGCATATTGAATGTCGTCATGTGTTGAGATGACTTCTGCTATGCGTTCTGTCCCGTTGCGATGCGAAGGCGAAGTCATTACGACCTCTCCACCAAATGATTGGACATGATCGTAGATGCGCTGATCATCAGTAGCGACGAGAACGGTATCTGGCAATGCAGCTTTTTTTGTTTGTGTGTAAACTCGCTCAATCATTGTCATGCCAGCAATATCGGCAAGGGGTTTGCCTACAAAACGTGTACTCCCATATCGCGCAGGAATAATCGCAGCAATTCGTTTTTGTTCTATTCGATCATTCATACGTCGATGAGTACTTTTGTTATCCCCTTAATTCTGATTTATGTACATCGAATATCGGATTTTCTTTTTGCTCACGGCTTGTTTTGTCGGCTTGACTGATATAAACGCTCAAGATAGATCGACTTTATTCGATGGAAATGATGTGATCATTACAAGGCGTGGAGTAGACAAACTTGTGTTATTGCATCCAGTCGCTAAAGGGCAAACTTTGTACAGTATTTCCAAATACTATGGTACAAGCTTGAGCGCTGTTCGATCGATTAATTTTAAATTACGAATAAGACCTATGCGGGTCGGTGATACATTAAGTATTCCGATACTGGCATCTGATATTAAACAAGATGTGACTGATGATGTCACTGGAATGAAGCGTGTATTTTATAGAGTTCAATCTGGGGATACAGAATATGGATTGGCAAAGCGTGTGCTGAAATTAGATCTTGAATTTTTGCAACAATTGATTGAATTTTCTGGAAGTGAGCTTTCACCTAATGAAGAAATTCAGGTTGGATTTTATCCGCGTGAAGGAATACAACGAAGTAGCCGATTGCCTTCGAATATTCCGACATCGATAGTCGAAAAAAATCTAGCGAACAAAGAATCATTTATCAAAAAACGAAGTTCGAAAAAGATTTATCGGCAGCAAATGCTTTGCACTGTTACAAAAAGTGGATTTCGGACAAGTTCATCACGAGGTTTATTCTGTGCGCACCGTACCTTAAAGCCAGGTACATTTATCAAAGTACGCAACCCAATGAATAATCGTGAACTCTACCTCAAAGTCATTGCCGAAGTATCAGATGACGAAGAACAGGATATACTCATTAATATCCCGCAGCATATTGCCTCTATGCTAGGTGTTGTCGATCATAAATTTGGATTGCGTGTAGAGTATTATGAGTGAAGCAATATGAAATCTATAAAGCCCTTGTAGAGTACTCTCCGGATTTATACATTATTTATTCGGATGGAGATTGTATTGAATTTGCTGCTGCGGGAAAAGATTTTAAAAAACTTTTTCCCTTAGAAAAAATAATAGGAAAAAGAGCATCTGATATTTTGCCATCGCCTGTACGAGAGTTGATGGTAAAGGGAATCGAAAAATGCAAGTTAAAAAATCGAACTATACGCGGTCACTTCCCTATCAATAAAGGCGGTGAGGTGCGCTACAATGAAATTCGGTTTATACCTCAATCAGATAACAAAGTACTTGGGATAATAAGTGATGTCACAGATATAGAACAAATCAAAAAAGAAAAAGCGAAAGCCGAATCACAATTAAAAGAACATCTTACTCTTTTAGAAGATATTGTATTCAGCTTATCACATGAGCTAAGAGAGCCCCTGCGATCAATTTCTGGATTTTCGTCATTATTGCGGCGTAGATGGCATGTATTAAATGAAGAAGATCGAGACGAGCATTTGCAATTAATTGAACAAAGTGCATCGAAAATGTCAAAGCAAATAAAAGCGTTGACTACTCTTCTGCATTTACCAGAGCTCAAAAGGACTGATGAGATTTTTGTAGATAAACTCTTTCAGGCAATCGAAGCCGAATTAGAAGAATCCTTCTCAAAAAAAATAGAATTTATAGTTGATTTAAATAGTGTTCAGCAATTAAAGTCGTCGTACTCATTACTGTATATGTTGTTTTATCAACTCTTGCATAATTCTATTTCTTTTCGTCATCCTGATAGAAAACCACATATACAAGTTCATATTTCAGAAGGAGTCAGTGAATATCTAATTACAATTATTGACAATGGACAAGGTATAGAAGTGGCTTACCAAGAGCAGGTTTTTTCACTCTTTAAGCAGCTTGATTACAGACATAAATATGAAGGAGCTGGCATTGGGTTGACCTTAGTACGGCACATCATGACTACTCTCGAAGGTAACCTTGAAATGAAAAGTGTTTGGAATCAAGGGACTGAGATCGCAATCCGAATACCACAACCAAACGAGGACTGATTTCGCTACCTTTGCAGCCTAAATCGCAAGAAGTGAAAAACGTCCACGATAATATACTTGGTACGATAGGCAATACGCCACTCGTCAAACTCAATAAAGTCATAGAAGGCGTACCATGCCCTGTCTATGTCAAAGTCGAATTCTTCAACCCTGGAAACTCGATCAAAGATCGAATGGCGCTTAAGATGGTCGAAGATGCCGAAGCACGCGGAGATATCAAGCCAGGCGGGACTATCATCGAATGTACAAGCGGTAATACAGGCATGGGAATCGCCATCGCTGCCGCAGTAAAAGGCTACAAAAGCATTTTTACAACGACAGACAAACAAAGTAAAGAAAAAGTCGATATCCTGCGAGCTATGGGCGCAGAAGTCATCGTCTGCCCGACCAATGTCGAGGCCGATGATCCGCAATCATATTACTCTGTAGCCGAAAAACTCAGCAAAGAAATTCCAAACTCGTTTTGGTGCAATCAATATGACAATACCTCAAATGCACAAGCGCACTACGAGTCTACTGGCCCAGAAATTTGGGATCAAACCGAAGGCAAAATCACGCATTTTGTAGTCGGCGTCGGGACAGGTGGTACGATCTCAGGTACAGGAAAATACCTCAAAGAGCAAAATCCAAATGTCAAAATTTGGGGCATTGACACCTTTGGTTCAGTATTCAAAAAATACCACGAAACAGGGGAGTTTGACACTAAAGAAATTTATCCGTACATCACAGAAGGCATAGGCGAAGATATTCTGCCAGAAAATGTCGATTTCGATGTTATTGATCTATTCGAAAAAGTGGGCGATAAAGAAGGTGCTATCATGGCACGCCGCCTAGCCAAAGAAGAAGGACTTTTCCTCGGCTACAGTTGCGGATCTGCGGTACAAGGTTTACTCCAATTAAAAGATAAACTAACAGCAGATGATCTCGTCGTCATTGTATTGCACGATCATGGCAGTCGCTACGTCGGCAAGATTTATAATGACGAGTGGATGCAAGAAAAAGGATTTATAGAATCCTAAATCAATAATCATTATGGGCCATCAGCAGCCGTATTTTTCTATTTATTTTTTAATAGAAAAATACGGCTGCTGTCGCTATGCTCCGTGGCTCGCTGTCCGCTCGGCTGCCTCCGGCATCTGCTCGTTGCACTCGCACCACTTCGCAGCGCTTGTCCGAGGCCAACTTATTCTACTTATCGTTAGCATTAGACAATGCTTTCAATCGCTCGTTGAGTATTTTAAGATTCGAGCTCAGCTCTTGCACTTGATTTTCTATTAAAACAACTTCTTCAGAAAGTGAGACTTCATCTTCTTCTCGCTTACTTGCAAGTGCTTGAAATTCTGATTCAGCTTTCATCTCGTCCATACCATTCATGATGACACCGATAAAAAGGTTGAGGACGATCATCGCTCCAGTCATAATAAATGTGACAAAAAACATCGCACCAGCAACAGGTGATGCACTACTGACTCGAGTGATGCCTTCAGCTGCTAGCCGAGCATCCATTGCTTCGTCATAGCCATAAGCATCGCTGCCATACATATTGATGTACATGAGATCTGTCCAATCTTCAAGTGTCACAGCTCTAAAAAGACTTAAAATACTTGTCTGCAAATTGCCGAAGTGGATCGGATCATTTTCTGCATAGAAGAACGTCGCCATACAGCCAAAGATGTAAAAATGCAGCGCCATCAAAATAAAGACATAGCCCATACTCGGGATAGACTTGAGAAGCGCGCCGACGATCAGTTGCAATTTTGGCAATGCAGTAACGAGCTTAAATACGCGCAGGATACGCGCGAGACGCAATACAGCTACAAAGCTTGCATCCTGTAAAGGCAAGAAGCAAACAGCTACAATGATAAAATCAAAAATATTCCAGCCATCCTTGAAATAATTCCAAGGTTTTGAACCTTCGGCGCCCATCTTGACGATGATCTCAATGACAAAAATCCATAGGATAATATTATCAATGAGACTTAAAATGCCATGATGCTCAGCTGCAAATCCGCTATAGGTTTGGATACCTACGACGACACCAGCCACGAGGATGACGAGAATAATAAATGTCTGAAACCATTGCGCATCTGCGATGCGCTTAAAAAATGCTTGCATGGGGTTGATTTTTTGGGTTGCCAAAATTAAATAGATTCTTACTTTTTTAAGAATGAGTTTTCATTTGGTTTTTGTAGTACGAAAATGTGTTTTTTGGCTGAGGGATAGTAGGCAGTGCGGAGCAGATGCTGAACGACAGTGAAGCAGCCGAGCGATCAGCGAGCTGCCGGATAGCCCGACCCTGAATGAAAAAACGCTCTTCGATTATATATCGAAGAGCGTTTTATGAAGGGGCAGCCCCTATTTATCAATATTAAAATCCTGTGGCGCTACGCGATGGTTGTATCCATTTTTCTTTGACTCCGCAAGCATCGTATTCGTCAGATATATTAATGTATGTATCACCGAGTCGCTCACGTGCCCATTTTTCGATGTAGTAGGCTTTTTTGTTTTCGAGTGCTACTTGACGGATTCGGTCATAGTCTTGGCCGAGGTTCATCTGGTGTGGCTCTGTGCGCGAGATCATTTTGTAGAGCTTGAAGCTCTCGTTGCCTTGCTCATCTTGGTGCTCTACTGGTATCGTGAGTTCGCCTACTTCGAGTGTATCGACTGAGAAGTAGACATTGACATCGAGGTCAGCTGTTTCGAAATAGGTCGTACCATTTTTGGCATTGATGAGGCGGCCACCGTAGTTGCGTGTTTGCGCATTTTCGTCGCTGTAGATGGCTACTGCACGCTCAAATTCGAGTGAGTCGCCTGTAATCAATGTGTACACGCTATCAGCTAGATTGAGAGCATCGATGCGGTCTTCATCTGTGAGCTTTGGTTTGATGAGGATGTGTCGGGCATTGATATTATTGCCTCTTCGCTCGAGGAGCTGTATGAGGTGCATTCCAAAATCTGATTCGACAATCTGTGAATATTCATTTGGTCGCAAGTTGAAAGCAGCTGCTTCAAATTCTGGGACGAAGCTGCCTCGACTCACCCAGCCTAGATCACCGCCTTGACGGGCTGAGCCTGGATCGTCTGAGTAGAGCTCTGCCATATCAGCGAATGTCGCATCTCCTGACACGATCTGCTCCTTAATTGATTTGAGTTGATTGATAGCATCTTGCTTTGCTTTGACGCTGACTTGCGGCCTGATCTCGATTTCTGCTACTTCGACTTCGCTACTCAGATATGGTAGGCTGTCTTTTGGTACAGAGTTGTAAAATTCTTTGACTTCTGATGGAGTAATTCGGACATCGGCTAGAACTGTACTTCGCATACGCTCGAGTGTGATCTGATCGCGAAGTTCTTCTCGCATGTTGTCTTTGACTTCATTGACACTCATGCCATAGTATGCTTCAAATTGAGCAACATCGCCACCCATGTATGCCATAATCTGCTGTACACGAGCTTCGAGTTGTCCTTCGACTTCTATATCTGATACTTCGACACTATCGAGTTGTGCTTGTACGAGCAAGAGTTCTTGGCCTATGAGCTGATCGAGTACCATGCAGCGAGCTTCGTCGGGTATTCCTGGCTGCTGCGTACGCATGTAGTTAAACTGCTCTTCGATATTGCTCATCAAGATTGGTCTGTCACCGATCACGGCTACGACTTTGTCAACAAGGATATCTGTTTGGGCTGTCGCTACGGTGCTTGACAGAAGAAAAGCAAGGACGTAAAAACACTGTTTAAAAATATGATTCATAAAAGTCTGCTATTATTGACCGAGGCGTACAATGCCTTTGTCGATTCCTTTTTTGTAGAGATTGTCTCTGTATTCTTTGATTTGATCGCGTTTTTGTTGGTACCGATACGCATGACGTACTCGATTGTAGACAAATTGTAAAGGAGCCGGCTCTCCTTGTTGGCTTACTTTTTCAAGGTATAGGAAATATCGAAAGTCGTCAGTCTTCTCAATGTATTCTTTTCCTTGGCGTATCCGTCTGCTATCAAACGCATCGTCTTCTAGAAGTGCTGCCACTTCTTTTGCTTCCATCCATGTATTTGCGATGATCGTGACATCTTGTTTTTGGCTATACTTGAGAAGTTCAGCTTTTCCTTCTGATGTTTTTTTCTTTTTCCAAGTAGATTTGATCTTACTAGAAAAAGAAGACTTACGCGGAATCTTGATAAACAACGGCATGATCGCGGCATCTGACAACAAATACTTGTCTTTGTTGTCTTGATAGAACGCTTGCAAATCTGCAGCCGATATAGTCGTGTCAATTGCTGACTCAATATCATTTGTCATGTATTGAAGTAACAAAGATTGTCTGTACTCTGATACGAGCTCTTCAAGTACTTTATCATCACCAAATCGTTTTTCAGCTTCGAGAGAGATAAGCTGGTCTTTGCCCCAGCGCTCTATAAAAGAACTCACGACAATCGCACTGTCTTCAGGTAACATGTCATCATTGGTCAGCCCTTCGATATCTTCTTGAAAAAGTGTTGAATTGCCCACTGAAATGAGACCAACTGCTCCGTCATCTCGTGTTTCAGGATCGCGTTGAGGAACGCATGCTGACACGAGTAGTAGCAGTGAAAAACCTAAGGTTATATATGTTGATTGTTGAATCAATTGCATTAGCGAAGGATACTTTTGAAAACTTCGTCGTTGATTTTGATCGGGTATTTTTTCTTAAGAGACTCAACCCAGCGATCATTTAAGAAATTCTGATAATCTGCAATGACAAATCCACGTGATTCACCAAGTGTTTTCTTCATCTCTGGAAGGCGCTTATCAACGCGATAAAAAACAAAGACTCCATCTTTTGGCTGGTCGAGCTGACTCGTAGATTTTGGCTTCCAAGACATATTGTCAATCACAGGATCGACTCCTTTGGCAAATGTGAGTTCTTCTGTTGTCAGTTTAGAACCAAGTTTGAGCTTTTTCTCGACTGTTTTTACTGATTTTTTAGCAGCTAGTTTTCGAGCTTTTTCAGCGATCGATTTGCTTGGTGATTCGATAGTGTATTTTGTTACTTCCACTCGTTCTGGCCAATTGTAGACTTTATCCGATGACGCATGGAACTCCGCTAGACCAACAGAATCCTGCGAAGCTTTATCCCAAACATTCATTCGTGTCGCTTCAAATTGCAAGATGCCTTCTTCAAACTCACGCATGAGTGATTTAAACTCAGGATACTTTCGCTCAAGTTGTGACTCTTCATATCCGATTATCTGCTCGCCTATATAGCGATCTAGAAGTTTGCTTGCTACTTGTTCCTTTGATTCGATGCGGCCCATTTTGATACGCTCACTTGCTTTGGTGCGGAGCCATCCTTCAAAATCAAATACAGTAAAAACACGACGATCTCCATAAGTAAAGAGAACTTGATTTTCTTGTTCCGTATTAGGCTTCCAGCCGTACGTCACAAATGTTTTATCCAGTTTGTTTTTCCATGCCTTGACATTCGCCTCCTTGAGCTTGAAGTTGTATTCGTCTTTGAGCTGAACAACAAAAGCAGATTTCGCTTTTTCAAAGCGGCTATCACGTTGCACTTTATTTTTGAGTTTACTCTTCTCTCGTTGATAGCTGGTTGGTTTACGTACACTTATACGTTTGATGATATGGTAGCCAGCAGGCGACTCAACAATATCTGAATAGCCACCATCAGACTTGATTCCAAACGCTGCATCTTCGAAGGAAGCGACATTTTTACCAATGCCAAAGAACCCGATATAGCCGCCTCGAGCTCTTGTTTCGACATGCTCAGATACTTCTTGAGCTACTTTCCCAAAGTCTTCACCAGCCATCAAGCGAGCTTCTACAGCTTCGAGTTTCTTTTTAGCAGCAGCTTTATCGCCGTCTTTTGGACGTATCAAGATGTGAGCAGCTTCTACTTCGCCGCGAGCTGGGCGCGAATCATTGACTTTGACAATGTGCCAGCCAAGGCGAGTGCGCACAGGAGCACTGACTTCACCTACCGCAGTCTCGTAAGCAGCAGTTTCAAAATCATACAAGCCCGGAAACTGAAGAGCAGTCATCCAGCCGATGCGACCACCATTCTCTTTAGCACTCGGATCTTGACTCGAAGCCTTTGCTAGAGCCTCAAATGATTTACCGCCCTTGACGATCTCAAGATGAAGTTGATCAATGACTTGTTTAGCCTTCGCCTCTTGATCAGGTGTTGCACCATCTTTGACTAATACAAGGATGTGGCTTACATTTTTGTCAGTTTTGCTTCGATCAAAAGCCTCTCGAAGCAGCGCCTCGTTGACGCCATTGTCCATCAAGTATGACGATGCAAGCTGCCTGCGATAGCCATTCAACTCATTGTTGAGAGAAGGGACAGTATCGAGCTTCATAGCACGAGCCTCAGCGACCTTGAGCTTAAATGTCGAGTAGAGATCAAGATAATCGCGCACAGACGCCTCGCTGTAGTCAGCTTTTTCCGCATTATTCTTTCCGTAGATATAGGCAAACTCAGCAACAGAAACGTCTATATCTCCAACTGTCATCAAGGTGCGGGTATCGTATTTAACACGCTCAGCATGAGGCGGCGCCATCTGAGCCATCAGAGCAGACGACATGACAAAAAGCAAAACGAATGAAAGCAAAAAACGCATAAAAAAATCATTAAGTGATGAGCGGCATAGAGTAGCTCTGCAAAATGACTGCAAAAATAGTGAAATGCTCGTGCGCAAACGCACATAATAACGACATGATAATTTGAACGTATTTGGGGCTGCCCTGACCCTTCGCATACGCTCAGGGCCAGGTCGGGCTATCCGGCACTCTCTCAGCATCATTTCATTAAGATTCATGATTCTGAGTTCAGACAACACCTTCTATCCCTCAGCCAGCATCTGTTGATGCTCTCGAGTGGACAAGCGCTGCGAAGTGGTGGCAATAGCCAGATGCGAGTGCGTAGCACGAAGCAGCCGAGCGAATAGCGAGCCACGAAGCTCCTCCCGAGAATTCGGGATAGCGACCGCGACGAGTATGCTCAGCATGCGAGGAGCGGATGGCTCATCATCAATGTATTCTTAATGTTGCGAAATCAGAAGATGGCTTGATGATGTGATTGAGTACCTTTGCAGCCGCTTAGCGTGAGAGGTCAGCTTTTGCGCTCAAGAAATTACTAGAATATGGATTATGTCATCATGGGGCTGCAATTGCTCCTGAGTTTGTCAATACTGATTGTGTTACACGAGTTTGGTCATTTTTTGCCAAGTAAGATTTTTGGTGTTCGCGTCGAGAAGTTTTACTTGTTTTTTGATCCGTGGTTTAGCGTGATCAAAAAGAAAATAGGAGAGACTGAGTATGGAATCGGCTGGCTGCCGCTCGGCGGCTATGTTAAGCTCTCAGGCATGATCGATGAGAGTATGGACAAGGAGCAAATGCTCCAACCAGAGCAGCCCTGGGAGTTCCGCTCTAAGCCAGCATGGCAACGATTGATCATTATGCTCGGTGGTATTATTATGAATGTCATACTCGGTATTCTGTTTTATGGTATGATTCTCTTCGTTTGGGGTAAAGACACGATTCCAACTGATGGCATGAAATACGGAATCTATGCTGACTCACTCGCGCAGTCAATCGGGCTACAAGACGGAGATATTATACAGAGTATGGACGGCGAACGACTCGCAAATTATCGCGATATCAGAAAGCGAATCTTCCTAGACAAAGCGCAAACGATTGAAGTGAAGCGCGGAGGGCAAGATGTCTCAATCCAAATACCTGAAACATTGGCAAGCGAAATCGTATCGTACAAAGGCGTGTTTGTTGATATTCGTTTTCCTGTTACGCTTGTAGAAGTACCAGACGATTCACCAAATGCAGGCAAAATACAAGCTGGTGATCAGCTTCTTGCCGTTGGGAATTCGCCAATTCAGTTTTCTCCTGCCTTTAATATTGTACTCAAGCAAGCAAGCAGTTCGACAATCAACACGACCTGGCTACGTGGCAATGATACAATTACGACTCAAGTAGCAGTCAGTGAAGATGGTAAACTCGGTATGGTCATGGATGGCGCTCAAAATCATATCGAATTTGTCACTAAAGAATATGGTCTTGGCGAAGCAGCAGTAGGAGGTTTTACTGAAGCCTATGATTTCTTATTCAATATCTATATACGCTCATTTGGTCGCCTCTTTGACGGAACGGCAAAGGTCTCAGAAAGCCTCGGCGGCTTCGGCACATTTGCCAAGATGTTTCCGACGGATTGGAATTGGGAAGTCTTCTGGAAGAACACTGCCATGCTTTCTTTGATTCTGGCGTTTATGAATTTGCTGCCGATACCGGCACTTGATGGCGGGCATGTCGTCTTCTTGCTGTATGAGATGGTCACAGGCAAAAAGCCAAGCGACAAATTCATGGAATACGCGACGATAGCAGGATTTGTCTTTGTGATGGGGCTCGTACTCCTTGCCAATGGTCTCGATATTTGGCGTTGGTTAGGCGGTTGATGAAGATGTCGTACTTCGAGTTATTTGAATTGCAATCAGCTATTTGTATAGACAAGAAGCAGCTGACCAAAGCATATATGTCGCTGAGTCGTGTGCTGCATCCTGATCGTTTTGCTACTGCGACACAAGCAGAGCAAGACGAAGCACTCAAACGCTATACGGCGATCAATGACGGCTATCGCATACTCAAAGACGATAATCTCCGATACAAGTATTTGCTGGAGCTGGCTGACATTATGCCTGCCGAAGGCGAAGCTAAAGTGCCGCAAGGTTTTTTGATGGACATGATGGACCTCAACGAGCAACTCATGGAGCTGCAATTTGATCCAAATCAAGAAGCATCCAATAAAGTAAACGACCAACTTAACCAACTCGAAGCTGATCTTGATACAACATATACAGCCGTTTTATCTCAAGATAACCCGCCGAGTGAAGCGGAATTAAAAAAGCTGCTTGACTATTATTTGAAGCGACGATATGTGATGAGAATTCGCTCAAAGTTGAATACCTTTGACGCGCTGTAAAGCAGCTGCCTTGCCGAAGTGGCGGAACTGGTAGACGCGCTGGATTCAAAATCCAGTTCCTTCGGGAGTGCGGGTTCGATTCCCGCCTTCGGTACAAAGAAGCCGAGTCTTATGACTCGGCTTTTTATTTTAAAGGCAATTAATCTTCTGTGTCTTTGCCGCGCTCGACGATGATTTCTTGCCTCACGATTTTGACAGCATAATCTGAAGGCTGCAATCTGTAGCCGCGTACACGTGCATAGACATACGTAAAGACTGCTCCAAATAAAAAAATAATCGAAGCATAATAGACCCACAATAAAATAACTATTAACGATCCTGTCGCGCCATACAAGGTGACAAATTCACTTTGCCCGACATACAAGCCAATTAAATATTTACCAAATGAAAAAAGAGCAGAGGCAAGCAAAGCGCCTAAACCAGACGAACGCCAACTCACGTACGCATCAGGCAGATATTTATACATCATCGCTATAATTAAAAATAAAATAAGCTGGCTATAAAAAATAGCTGCTGCATTATAAGCCTGAATAGAAAAGTTTGGAAAATGCTCTACAGCATAAGACTCTACAAAACCTGTAGCCGCGTACAAGCCTAGCGAAATAAGCAAAACAAACGCTAAACTTAATACGAGTAAAAATGAAAATAAACGATCAATAACTATTTTGACAACGCCAATACGCGGCTTTGGCTTTACTCTAAAAATGACATTTAAACTGCGCTGAATTGTCGCAAATAAAGTCGTAGAAGTAAAAATTAAAAATAGGAAACCAAATACAGTCCGCCAGATGCTTCCTTGAAACATCCCAAAACTATCCATCATCGTAAAAAGCTGCTGTGCGCCTTGGCTGCCGATTAATGCGCCAATTTCTTCAAAGACAAAAGCCTGGACATTTTCTTTACTAAAGAAAAAACCACTAATCGATGTAATTATAAATAAAATAGGTGGCAGCGAAAAAACAGTAAAGTATGATATTGCCGCAGCCTTATTGAAGACGAGATCTTGGTTTGCTTTGATCCACGTCTGCTGCAAGATCTGCCACACAGAATAATTTCGCCATGTCGGCTCATCGAGATCGGATCGGAGTTTCACGCGATCAAGATACTTGTATTTTAATAGTAAAAGATATGGGGCTGCCCGCTCCATCATTACATTCTGTCGCGGTCGGGCTATTCGGCAGCTCGCTGCTCGCTCGGCCTCTGTACACTGCTATCGCAGTGTCTGAGTCTGCTTCGCACTGCCTACTATCCCTCAGCCATAGCTGATTTATTCTGCTGTAAGAATCTGCAAACTCGGTAGCATACTCTTTTGAATGGCAGCAAGAGTTGATATCTCCTTTGATGTAATACGTATCGTCACAGCGATGTATCGATCTTCTTGTAAAAATGTCTTGTAGTAGAGTTGTTGCTTGCCAATCGCGAATAGAACTTCTACATTTTTTTCATCAATTTTTTTAAACTCAAGAACTCTGACACGTTTGTATGATTCCTCGAGGCTGGTAGTCATAAGTTCTAGGAGATCATCTGCTGTCCAGTCAAGATCATAAAACCCATACAAGCTGATCGTCGCATCTTCACTTGCTGTCTCTAGACTTAGGCCGCCTTGGTTGTGAGGTGTTTTGGCTGTGCGAAAAAGATTTGCTGGATACTTGACACAAAAACCATATCGCGAGTTGCAGTATTCTTGCTGATATGTCAGTGGAGCATCGGCATCGATCCAAGCCGATGCAGACTCAAAAGTTTGGATGCCTTTGGGTACAAGTATCTCATATTCTTCTTGCGCAAACATTGCTGCTAGAGAAGTCATCATTGAGAAGACAAGTAGGAAAGTTTGTTTCATAATGCATAAAGGGTCTACTCTAATCAATGCTATTTTAAAACAAAAAGTTTCAAACGAAACAAAAGAGTGTAAATAAAGGCGTGGCATAGGGATAGGAGCAGCGCGAGCTTGCGAGCGGACGCAGCTCAGCTGCGGCTAGGTTACCGTACTGCGGATAGCCCGCCGCCGAGCGAAGCAAGGCGGATGCCCCAAGTCCAATTACCAATCGGCTTGATACGGATTTTGGAGCTCAATACCGTGACGGAGCTGCCAAATTAAATCACGCGAGTCCTTTATGTCGAGGTTAAATTGCTCGGCTATTTCTTCCTGAGTTTTGTTTTGTTGAATCGCTTCATAAACACCAAGCCAAAGGCAGATCGGGAGACGACTATTGGCCATGACGGTGTTGGTGA
Source organism: Saprospiraceae bacterium (assembly GCA_020631455.1). Classification (GTDB taxonomy): domain Bacteria; phylum Bacteroidota; class Bacteroidia; order Chitinophagales; family Saprospiraceae; genus JAHDHF01. Next base: position 4,637 of record JAHDHF010000005.1, on the reverse strand, counting down.
GATCATTAAAACTAATCTTGCAGCTCTTACACTTATATCTGCGCTGATGGACATTGCCTGTCGTAAATCCGTGAGGGCTAATTGCTTTATTGCTGCAACGTGGGCAGCAGACACCATCAGCCCAACGTATTTCTCGTATGTGTTTAAAACACGTCTCTAAATCGAGCATTGCTTCAATCATCTGAGTCATTAGAAGGGGTTAATTGATGGTGTGTTAAGTTCTTTTCTGCGTGGTACAATCACATATTGAGCACTGATTGTACACGGTTATGACGCCTTTTGAGTAAAAAGGCACAGGAAAAAGCGTTAAAATTTGATGAATGTTAATCTTCTATCGACGACTGTCAGCTTTGCGTCGTTTGACTTCTTGATCGATCAGACTCAACTCGCGGCTCATATCGCCTGTGACGGATGAGTTTTCTTGTGCACGACGGATCAAGTAAGGCATGACATCAGAGACTGGCCCGTAGGGCACGTACTTGGCTGCATTGTATCCTGCTTTGGCGAGGTTGAACGTCAAGTGATCGCTCATACCGTAGAGCTGGCAGAAATTGAGATGTATGTGATTGCGTAGGAGTCCTCTTCGCTCGATTTCATTGACCATGTGCATACAGCTTGCTGCATTGTGAGTCGCATTGCAGAGACTGATCGTCTCGTAATGCTCTAGACAGTAGTCGATAGCTGCATTGTAATCGTGATCGGTAGCTGCTTTGTCTACTTGTATCGGCGATGGATAGTTGTGTTCCTCGGCTCGTGCGCGCTCTTTGTCCATATATGCGCCGCGTACGATCTTGGCACCGATCATATAGCCGCCTTCAAGGGCAGCTTTGTGTGAAGCCTTAAGATATTCAAGACGATCGTGGCGATAGAACTGATATGTATTGTAGACGACGACGCGACTCGTATTGTATTTGGCCATCATCTCATCTACGAGCTGATCTATGGCATCTTGCATCCAGCTTTCTTCTGCATCGATAAAAACACCGACTCTATTTTGTGATGCGACTGAGCAGACTTCATCGAGTCTGCGCTGCATATTTTCGACTTGTATTTCTTCGATCTTGTCGAGCTGCTCGTTTGCATCGAGTTTTTCGAGCAGCTTTTTGTGCCCTAGCCCTGTGAGCTTGATGGTGATCACTGGAACGCTGTCATGCGCGTCTGCAAACTGTATCGCTCGCAGAAATTCTTCTTTCGTTTGATCAAATTCTTCTTCGGTAGACTTTGCTTCTGCTCCGTAATCAAGGATCGTTAAAGCATTAAATTTCGCAAGATTATGAATCGTTGTTTCTGCTTCGCTGAGATCACGACCGCCTACAAATTGCTTGAAAATTGTGTTGCGGACAATGCCTTTGATCGGCAAGCCGAGCTTGAGCGCAGTCAAACCGAGCGGCGCACTCATTTTGACGAGCCATGATTTATTCATCATCGAAAACAGTCGATGCGCATGCTTGAGCTCGCTATCACTCTGATGCTCAAATGCTGTTTTCGTATCTGTAAAATCAACTAAGGGAGCTGCCATGCCAGTGTTATTCAAATGAAAAATCTGAAGTCCAAATTTGCCACGCAAATTCGGCTTGAAGTCGTAACATTTCCAAACCGTTTTGTGTTGAAGCGCCAGCTTGCATTCCAGCTTTTAGAAAAGCTGTCTCTAGCGGATTATAAACAAGGTCGTATAGATGATGACGTGGTGTCAGAGCAGAGTAGGGTAGCTCTGGTTTCGCTTCTACATTTGGAAACATACCGAGCGGCGTGCAATTAATAATAATTGGATGGACCTCTAAAACCTCCTTTGTGACTTGCTGGTATGAAATTGCTTCTTCCGATTCTGTTCTTGATACTCTAGTAAATGGATATCCATTTTTATGTAACACATATTCAACAGCTTTTGCTGCACCACCACTGCTTCCTAAAATGAGACATGCTTTTTTTTCAAGTTCACGATTTTTCGTCTCGTGGATAAATGAAGCCTCAAACCCTCGTGCATCAGTGTTAAATCCAATTAGTTTATTGTCGACTTTTTTAATTGTATTGACAGCTCCGATTGCAGCTGCTTCTTCGCTTAATTCATCTAAAAATGGAGCGACATGTATTTTATGCGGAATGGTCACATTGAGTCCAAGTAAGCCATCAATAGTGTCGACCCATTCTCTAAACTTATCGAGTGTTTCAAGCTCAAAAAGCGAATAGGAAAAATTGCGAATCTTTTCTTGAGCGAATTTCTCTGTAAAATATCGTCTCGAAAAAGAATGTCCGAGCGGAAAACCTATGAGCCCAAGTCGATTCATGAAGGCTGCTCTTCACTTCTTGCGAGTTTTTCGATAATAAACACAATCGAAAAGCCGACAACCATAAATAGAATACAAAAGAGAATTTGTGGTTGATTGCCGTACATCAAATTCTCTCCTAAAGCAGAAAATGTATTTGGTAAAACACTTTTGGTGAATGCGATGACTTCTTCGCCATCGCTATTGATGCGAGTACTGAGTACTTCTTGCCACGGCCAAACTTTATTTAATGATCCGATCATAAAACCAGTCAAAAGAGCAAGCGTCTGATTGCGATAATGCTTAAATGTCCAAGTCAATACTCGGCTGAACGTCACTAGTCCGACCAAGCAACCTGCTGCAAATACAATGACAAGCGTGAGCTTTTCGAACTGCAGCTTGAGAATACTTTTTACTGAAGGAATAATCACAGTGTACATACCCATGAGTAAAAGCATAAAACTGCCACTCAATCCTGGAAGCATCAGTGCACTAATGGCAATAACGCCTGCTAGAAACACAAACAATAAACTATCACTTCCAGTTGCAGGAGCCGAAATTGTAATGACATAAGAAACAATAAGACCGATTATTAATAAAACGATATTAATGATCGACCATTTGCTGACTTGCTTGCCGACATAAATAGCCGAAGCGATAATTAAACCAAAGAAAAAACTCCAAAGCAACAATGGAAAATTCTCTAGGATATACGTCACTCCAAAAACACCGACGACCATACCGCCAGCCATTCCAATGGCGAGTGTAATTAAGAAAAGTAAATTAATTTCAGAAGCAAGACCTTTTACGCCGCCTTCCTTAAATGCTCGAAACGCATCTGGGCCGATTGATTTAATCGACTGCAAAAGCGTCTCATAAATTCCAGTAATAAATGCAATTGTACCGCCCGAGACTCCAGGAATCACTTCTGCAATTCCCATTGCAGCGCCCTTGAGCATCGTCGATATTCGAAATTGATTTGAGCTCATAACTTTAATACTTATACACGCTCAATCTGAGCACCAATACCGCAGAGACGTTGCTCAATATTTTGATAGCCGCGATCGATTTGATGAATATTCGAAATACGACTTGTTCCTTTTGCAGAGAGTGCAGCAATTAATAATGCTACACCAGCACGTATATCTGGCGAGGTCATTTTAATACCACGCAACGGCTGCCTACGATCCAGTCCAACAACTACAGCTCGATGCGGATCACATAAAATAATCTGCGCGCCCATGTCGATGAGTTTATCAACGAAAAACAAGCGACTCTCAAACATTTTTTGATGAATTAATGCCGTTCCTTTTGCCTGCACAGCCATGACAAGCAGCGTACTCAAGAGATCAGGCGAAAATCCAGGCCAAGGCGAATCATACACTGTCAAAATAGAGCCGTCGAGATTTGAGCCAATCTCATAATGATCATGCTGCGGAATATGCAAATCATCTCCAACTTCATTGATCGTTAAGCCAAAGCGGCGAAACACAGTCAAAATATTTCCAAGGCGCGGAATAGCAGCATTCGGGATCGTGATATCAGAACCTGTCACCGCAGCAAGCGAAATAAAACTCCCGATCTCGATCATGTCAGGCAAGATTGTATGCGTCGTACCGCCGAGGCGATCCACGCCTTGTATTACGAGACGATTACTTTTGATGCCCTCGATTTTTGCGCCCATGCAAACCAGCATTTCGCAGAGCTGCTGCAAGTACGGCTCACAGGCAGCATTATAAATCGTCGTTTCTCCCTTCGCGAGTACAGCAGCCATGACGACATTCGCCGTTCCCGTCACAGAGATTTCCTCCATCAAGATATAACTGCCCTTGAGGCCATCCGTCTCTAGGTAGTAGGCGCGCTCTTCCTCGTCAATTCTAAATGTCGAATTCAGCGCCTCCAATCCAAGGAGATGCGTATCCAAACGACGCCGACCAATTTTGTCACCGCCTGGCTGCGGTAGATATGCCTTGCCGTAGCGAGCCAAGAGGGGTCCCATCAGCATTACCGAGCCGCGGATACGTTGTGCCGTCTCCCTAAACTCAGCCGAACTCAAATAATCGAGATCAATCGCATCAGCCTGCATCGTAATCGAGTGCGGCGAATGATGCGTCACCTTGACACCGAGACCTTCCATCAGCTCGATCATCCGTCTGATGTCAAGGATGTCAGGCAAATTATCAATCTGTACAGGCGCATCCGTCAACAGCGGCGCACACAAGATTTGCAAAGCCTCATTTTTAGCGCCTTGCGGTTGCAGCACACCACTTAGTTGGTGGCCTCCTTCTACTACAAAAATATCTCCCGATTTGCTCATTCCGCTAAGGTGCGATAAAATCTCCAACACCACCTTTTCAGATGTGGATTTTTGTA